>JANYFP010000267.1 GCA_025362555.1 Verrucomicrobiota bacterium | reverse complement strand
CACGATTGCGCTCGCGGAACCCGTTTCGAAGCTCCTTGGCGATGTTAACTTGGCGCCCTTACTGCGTTGGTCGTCGATTGGACTTATTATCACTGCACTCTCAGCGATCCATTCGACGCTGCTGCAGAAAGCCATGGATTTTCGCAGCCCGACGATCAGGACCCTCATTGCGAATACCATCGGTGGCGCGATTGGTGTCGTTATGGCCCTCCGTGGCTATGGCGTGTGGGCGCTCATCGCCCAGCAGCTTTCAACCGCCATCACGGGCGCGATCTTTCTTTGGTCGGTGTCGCCTTACCGACCGACGTTTCGATTTTCGACGCGCCATTTCCGAGAACTGAGTGGAGTCAGTTGGTCGATCTTCTCCACGTCGCTTCTGTGGTTCTTCACCTCCCGGCTTGATCAGATGGTCATCGGCCGCTTCATCGGCATTCCCTCATTGGGTTTATATGTAATCGGAAATAAAATCCCGGAAATGGCAAAAAATCTGACCCATGGTCCGCTAGAGACAATTTCCCTCCCTGCCTTCTCCAGCCTGCAGGACAATCACCCAAAGCTGTGCGACAGCATCTACCAGGGCATGGAATTGAATGCCACCGTTTCCTTTGCAATTTTTGTCGGACTGGCCGCAATCTCACCCGACTTGGTCCCCTTTCTCTTCGGCGCCAAGTGGGCAGCGGCGACTTCGTTTAGCGCCCTGCTTTCCCTCTATGCCCTCGTGAATGTTCTCCAAGTATTTTTTCATCCGGCGCTATTGGCTTCCGGGGGTGCGGGCCGATACATTGTTTTAAACCTATGGCATGCCTTGGGTGTCATAGTAGCTTGCGCCGTCGGCGTTAAATTTGGCATCAACTTCCTCATTCTGGGCATGATGATTACCAGCTTGATGGTAACGACGCCCGCCCTCCTCTTCCTGAAAGGACGGATTGGCTTGAGTCCATGGCATTACTGCGAGCCCTGCATTGTCCCGGCGCTAGCCTCATTGCTCATGGTCGCCGCCATTACGCTGGCGTCATACGTCCTTCCGAGAGATTTACTACCGGTCATTGCGATCACCGTCAAAATCGCCTTGGGCGCTGTTGTCTATTTGGGATTTATTTTTGCCTTTAAAAAAGCATCACTCCTCAAGATCGTGGGCACCGTCAATCACGCCATCAAGGGACGAGCTTCGCGTTGAGGAACAATACCAAACGCTCCGTGCTTTTAGATGACGGTCGAAAAACACGCAGAGCTATTACCTCACGAAAGATTACGCTTTGCGGGCGTCACGACCTTGGCGTAAATGAGAGAAGGTTCCTCCTCGTTTTAAGCGAGTCCCGGGGAATTGCCGGGCGTGTGTCCGGCCTCCGCGCCAGAGATGCCCTGCGTGCTCCGAAGCCGGCAGGCCGGGACGCCTGCCGCTACGCCTAATTTAAACAACATGACGAATCGTGTGAATTTCAATCGAACGGAAACTGCCCCTGGGCTCCACCGCGACGATTCGCATAAAGCCAATGCTCCAAAAATCCGAGTGATCGCTTTCTACCTTCCCCAATTTCACCCGGTCCCGGAAAATGATTCATGGTGGGGCAAGGGGTTCACCGAATGGACCAACGTCGCGAAAGCCGAAGCGCTTTTCGCCGGACACTTCCAACCCCGATTGCCGGGCGAACTGGGATTCTATGACCTTCGCCTTCCTGAAGTGAGAGAGGCTCAAGCGCAACTGGCGCAGTCTGCCGGAGTCGAGGGATTTTGTTATTATCACTATTGGTTCGCGGGCAAACAGCTTTTGGAGCGACCGCTCAAGGAAGTGGTTGAAAGCGGCTCACCCGCTCTGCCTTTTTGTATTTGTTGGGCCAATCAAACCTGGTCGGGAATTTGGCACGGCAATTCGGGAAAAATCCTTATCGAACAAACTTATCCCGGCGCCACAGACGACGAAGCTCATTTCATGAGCCTGCTTCCGGCGTTTCGGGACCCACGCTATATCAAGATCGATGGCCGCCTCTCGTTCACGTTTTTTCGACCTAAAGAGAGACCCAACAGCCGCGCATTTTTTGACCAGTGGCAGCGTTTGGCGTCAATCCACGGCCTATCGGGATTTCATTTCACGGCCCACCTTTTTGAGGACGAGCGGGAGTGGGATTACCGCAACGCTGGCTTCGATGCCGCAGTAATCGTTAATAATCTCAAAGCCTACCGGGCCGGAGTTGATTTTCAAGAAACAATGGGCCCGAGCAAACACCCTGCCTTCACGAGAAGAGCGATGGGGGGCCAAACGCCGAACACTGCGAAATTACGGATGGTATGCGTGGAATCGCATCAGGGGAAAACTAGGCGGGCACTTCAGGAAAATCGTGCTTTACGAAGACGCCGTACCGTTTTTTCTCGATGGCGTGGAAGACGGCCAATTCCCCTGCGTCATACCAAATTGGGACAACACCGCGCGCAGCGGTAAACGAGGATTTGTCCTGCACGGTTCCACGCCCGAATTATTCGAGGGCCACCTGCAACAAGCCGCCAGTATTGTCGAAAACCGCAGCCCGGACGCCCGAATCGTATTCGTGAAATCCTGGAATGAATGGGCGGAGGGAAACTACCTTGAGCCGGATCAACGCTTCGGCCATAAATATCTGGATGCCGTGCGAAACGTTGTCTTCGGATGAAAAATAAAAACTGCATCTAGATTATCCTGTTGTAGCGGGGGGCGCCGACCCCGGTGCCTGCGAGTCTCCCTCACAGCCCGGGGTCAACGCCCCCGGCTACAGTTCAATTGAAAACCCTCCTAACCCACGCGAATGGACACCAATCACGAAATCAATAATCCTAGAAAACTCAGATGAGAAACCGCTAATCCGCGCTAATGAACGCTAATCAAGGAAATCAAAAAGAACGGAGCCCAAAAACATTTCACCTAAACGGCGAAGGGAAGACCTCTGAACGGATTTTGGTTATCGTATACATTAGCGCCGATTAGCGAAGATTAGCGGTTAACCGACTTCGGAATTCAATTAAAACAAAACGATGAAAATCGCGCTCGTCAGCGAATTCCCCTTCGTCCGCCCGCAGAAAGGAGTGGAATTGCGGCTGCACCAAACCGCCGAATTGTTGGCGGAAATGGGAACCGTCTGGCCGGTAATTATCACCCGTTTAGAGACACCCGCCGACCGACTCAATGACTTGCGCGAAAGATTCGGGAGCGTAACCTACGTGATTCCGACGGAAGAACCGGCAACTTCCATGCATAGTAAACTCCGTCGATTGATTTCCCGGAAGAATGTCGCTGATCGGGGATTTCATATTTCGGCAGGTCTTCATTCCGAGATAATCGGTCAGCTTCAAGCATGTGATGTGGTGTGGTTTCATTCCCTGAAAGCCGCCGACAGT
>JANYFP010000217.1 GCA_025362555.1 Verrucomicrobiota bacterium | reverse complement strand
CGACCGCCAGCTCGCCCCCGATGTCGCCCCTGCTTCCGACGAAGCCAAGCAAGCGCTCTCGCGCATGAAATTGCCGGCCGGCCTCACCGCTTCCCTCTGGGCCGCCGAGCCGATGCTCGCCAATCCCGTCGCCTTCGCCTTCGACGAACAGGGCCGCGTCTTTGTCGCCGAGACCCACCGCTACCGCACCAGCGTCCTCGATATCCGCGACTACATGTGGACCCTCGAAGACGATCTCGCCAACCGCAATCAAGCCGACTTCCTCGCCAGCCTCCGCAAGAATTTCGGCGAGGCCGGCCTCAAGGAACTCTCCATCGAATCCGAACGCGTGATGTTGCTCGAAGACACCAACGGCGACGGCGTCGCCGATAAATCCTCCGTCTATGCCGACAACTTCCGCTCCCCCATCGACGGCATCGCCTCCGGGGTCCTCGCACGCCACGGCGAAGTCTGGTTCAGTAATATTCCCTCGCTCTGGAAATTCACCGGCAAAGAAAAAGCCGAGACGCGCACCGAACTTCTCCGCGGTTTCGGCATTCGCTTCAACTTCACCGGCCACGATTTTCACGGCCTGATTTTCGGCCCCGACGGCCGCATTTATTTCAGCATCGGTGACCGCGCCTCGAGCGTAAAAACCCAGGAAGGCCCCATCGTCACCGACCCGGACAGCGGCTCAGTCTTCCGGTGCTACCCCGATGGCTCCCATCTCGAACTCTTCGCGACCGGCCTGCGCAATCCACAATCACTCTTGTTCAATGAAGTCGGCGATCTCTTCACCGGCGACAACGACTGTGACCAAGGCGACAGGAACGCCTCGTGCACGTGGTCGAAAACGGCGACAGCGGCTGGCGCATCGGCTACCAACACGCCCCCCGCGGCAACGCCGGCCCATGGAATACCGAACGCCTCTGGTACCCGCGCCATCCCTCCCAGCCCGCCTACATTATTCCGCCAATCTGCAATATCGAAGACGGCCCTTCCGGCATCGCCTATTACCCCGGCACCGGTCTGACCTCCGATTACGCGGGCAAGATTTTCATCACCCATTTCAAAGGCTCCATCTCCAGCTCCGGCATCTATACTTACAAAGTGAAACCCGCCGGCGCTTCCTACGCGATTGAAGACGCCGCCCCGTTCCTCACGAACGCGCTGCCGACCGACGTCCGCTTCGGTCCCGATGGAAAACTTTATTACTCCGACTGGGCCGAAGGTTGGCCGAAATCCCGCAAGGGTCGCATCTACGCGATGTTTTCCCCCGAACATATCAACGATCCACTCGTGAAAGCCACGCAGGCGCTCATCGCCTCGGACTCCTCCAAGAAGAGCGACGCCGAACTGGCCTTCCTCCTCGCGCAACCCGACACGCGCGTCCGCCTCGAAGCCCAATACACTCTCGCCGAACGCGGCGCATCGAGCATCCCCGTCCTCGCCGCCGTCGCCACTAAAACCGACGCCTCGCCCCTCGCTCGCCGCCACGCCATCTGGGGCCTCGGTCAACTCACCGCGAAAAACTCCGCCGCCGTCCTGCCCATCCTTCGCTCGTTGCTCGCCGATCCCGATGCCGAAGTCCGCGCGCAAAGCATCAAACTACTCGGTGACTACAACGATCAAACCTCCTCATCCGCTCTCATCGCGGCCCTCGGCGATCCCGCGCCCCGCGTAAAATTCTTCGCCGCCCAATCCCTCGGAAAACTCAAATCCGCCGACGCGACTCCGGCCCTCCTCGCCACCATTCGCACTAACGCCGACGCGGACGCCACGCTGCGTCACGCGCTCGTGATGGGCCTCGTTGGTTGCACCACCCCTGCGCAACTCGCCGCCACCGCCAAAGACGATTCGCGCGCCGTCCGTCTCGCCGCCGTGCTGGCCCTTCGCCGCCTCCGCGCCGCCGACATCGCTCAATTTCTCACCGACGCCGATCCCCTCATCGTCCGCGAAGTCGCCGAAGCCATCAGCGACGCGCCGATCCCCGCCGCCTTTCCTGCGCTCGCCACTTTTGTTGAGCACCCGGTGAATAACGAAGCCACCATGCTGCGCGCCCTCAATATTCGCTTCCGCCTCGGCACCGCCGCCGATGCCGCCGCACTCGCCCACTTCGCCGCGCAGCCGGAGGCATCCGCCGCCCTCCGCGTCGAGGCGATCACGCTGCTTTCGCTCTGGTCCAAGCCACCCGCGCGCGACCGCCTCGTCGGCGTTTACCGGCCATTGACGGATAAAACCCGCCCGGCCGAAATCGCCCCGCAAGTCCTCGCCCCTCACCTGAACACGCTGCTGGCAAACACTGCTCCCGAATCCGTCCGGGCCGCCACCATCGAATTCGCCGTCACCTTCAAACTGATGGCCGCCACTCCCGCGTTGCACGCACTCATGGGTGATGCCGGTCAACCCACCAACCTCCGCGTCACCGCGCTCACCGCCTTGGATAAATTGGCCGACCCGCAATTACCCGCTGCGGTGACAGCCGCGCTCGCGGCCGCCTCGCCTGAGCTGCGCCTCGCTGCGCTGCCGATTTCCAGCCGCCTCGCACCGGAATCATCCATTGCGACCTTAAGCAAACTGCTCGCAAGCGGCACCCCGCTCGAACAGCGCGCGGTCTTCAAAGCCCTCGCCGAATCCAAACAACCCGAAGTCGACGCCATTTTACTCACCCAACTTAATCTGCTCGCCGCCGGAAAAATTGCGCCCGTCGCTCAACTCGATTTGATCGAAGCCGCCGCCCGTCGCACCGATCCGCACATTAAACAAATGCTCGCCGATCGCGATGCCGCGCTCGCGAAGGATCCCGATCCCCTCGCTCCGTTCCGCGTCGCGCTTGAGGGCGGCGATATCGCTGCGGGCATGAAAACTTTCCGCAGCCAACCCGTGATGCAGTGCATCCGCTGCCATCGCATCGGCGACGCCGCCGGGGGCGATGCCGGTCCGAATCTCGGTGGCATCGGGGCGCGCGAATCCCGCGAATACATTCTCCAATCCATCATCAAACCCAGCGCGAAAATCGCCGCCGGTTTTGAAATCGCCACCGTCACCCGCAAAAATGGCCAGGCTATTGTCGGGACCATCGTGCAGCGCGACGATAAAGGCATCCACCTGCGCTCGGGTGAAACCGAAGTGATTGAAATTCCAGCGGCCGACATCAAGAGCGTTGAATCCGCCCCCTCCGCGATGCCCGAGCTCGCCGCGCTCGTAATGACCAAGGCCGAGATCCGCGATCTGGTCGAAGCCGTCGCCTCACTGCGCACGGCACCGACAAAAATCGGCGCCGCCAAACCCCGCGCCCTGACCCCGGCGCCGACGGATTAACCGTCCCAATTCGCCCTGAATGTGGGCGGGGTGCCCTCACCCCGCTTTGCTCCATTTGGTATCAAAGGCTATTTAAAATAGGCTTTAGGTAGGGGCCGTTGCCCTCAACGGCCCTCGGCCTGCGCAAGACGATTGAGCGCAACCGACGCCGACCTAAAATCCCAAAGCTACGTCGCACCGTCTTTTTCGCACCCGCGATTGACCCGCGTCCTTCCGGCACCTAACAACTCCGAATGTCGTTTCGTGCGCGGCGAATATTCCTCCTCGGACTCTGGCTCGGCTTCGCGCTGCCACCACTGATCCGTGCGACCGCCGCTGAAGCTGCCCTAACCACGGACGTCCCCACCGGAATTTTCGATCCGGAAGCCGGTCGCCCCGTCTTCCGCGATTTCCGACCCACGGAATATCTCGGCCACCCGCAAGTTTTCGACGTCCTGCAAGGTCCGCAGGGTTTCATCTTCATCGGAAGTCAGGAAGGGATCATCGAGTTCGATGGCGCGCGTTGGACCCACTACCCGATGCCGTCCGCTCACGTCTACGAACTCGACCAAACCCCGGACGGACGCATCTGGGCCGGCGGCAACGACGAACTCGGCTTCTTCACCCCGACTGCAACCGGCGAACGACTTTATCACTCGATCGTCGCCACGCTGCCGGCCGCCGCCACGCCCTGGGGCCGCACGATCCACGTAAAAACGTGGCACGATGAAGTTTATTTTTCCGGACCGCGCGGCTTCATTCGCGTGCGCGGCGACAAGGTGGATTTCTGGCCGGTCAACGCCGGCGAACGCGCCACGCTGCATGGGGATGGCCACGAAATGCTGGCGCACATTTCGGGCCGCGGATTGTTTGCCTTTGCTGACGCGGGATTGAAATTATTCTCCGAAGCCACGCCGCTCAATCGCCCCGGACGTTTTATTTCCACCGTGCTGCGCGATGGGCGCGTGCTGTTTCTCGAAAGCTTCAAAGGGGCGTTTCTCCTCGACGCAACCACGCGGGAAATCACCCCGCTCACCGGCCTGCTGACCGAAATCGCAAACAAATCGCGCGTCAACGTCGCACTCACCCTGGCCGACGGCACGGTCGCCATCGGCACAACTGGTCAGGGTCTGCTCCTCGCCACCGCCGACTTAAAACAATTTCGTCACTTCGACCGCACCACCGGTTTGGCGGATAATTCCATTCTCAGTTTGTCGGGCGATAACGAAGGCGGCCTCTGGCTCGGCTACAATTCCGGCGCCGCGCGCCTTTCGCTCGCCGGCAATGTCACGGTCTACGACGCCACCAACGGTCCCACGCCCGGCACGATCGATATTTGGGGCCGTCACGAAGGCCGGCTCTACGTCGGCACGTACGACGGACTCTACCGGCTCGAACCACCCGAGCAACCCGGCTTCGGCGCGCACTTCGTCCGCCTCAACGGTCGCGTGCAAAATATTTTCGGCATCGAATCGTACGACGGTGAACTGCTCGTCGCCGGGGCCAGCGGACTTTACCGGATCTCGCCCGACGGTCACGAGGTGTTGCTCGTGCCCACGCCCAATAATAATCCTTACGTGCTGGTGCCATCACGCCGCACGCCCGGCCGGTTTTATCTGTGCGGTGGCGGTGGGCTGACAGTCGTAGCCCACGAAACCACGGGCTGGCGAATCATTGGCGAGAAATTGGAACTCGGCGATGCGCACACCGCCGTCCTCGAAGCCGACGGCACGTTATGGCTCGCCACTTACAACCGTGGTTTTTGGCGCGTGCCCGACGCCGAAGCGGTTACCGATTGGAGTCAGGCTAAGTTTGAGCATTTCGCCGAAGGTCACGGACTCCCGGATAAAATTGTGTGGACCACGGTCTCACCCGGTCACGATGGCACCATATTTTTCACCGACAAAGGCTCGCGCCGCTTCGATTCGGCCACGCTCACTTTCCGGCCGGAGGATCGCTACACTTTTCCCGAGGCCCCGGCGCCGCTGCTCAGTCCGACGATCGTCAGTGGCGCGCAGACTTGGGCCTCCGCCTTTCGCGATTCCACGCTGATCGCGGCGTCGGCGCTCGGTCGTTTCAAGCGCGGGCCCGATGGCCGCAATCAGTGGAAAACCGCTTCGCAAGATGCGCTGCAGGAAATCGGTTTTGGCGGCAGCGCCGTCATGTGGGTTGAACCAACCCCGCGCGGTGATGTGCTTTGGTCCCGCGGTTACAACAACACCGTTCGCATCGATCTCGCCGCGCCCGAAGCCACGGTCACCGACTGGCCGGTGCTGATTCGCTCCCTCACCGCCGAGGGCAAGCGGATCGCTCTGCCGGAGAGCCCGGAGAACGTGGTGCGCGTCCGATATTCCCGGGAACCCATTCTCTTTGATCTCGCCGCCCCCCACCACGGCGCCCTCGCGGGAATTCGCTATCAAACCCGCCTGGTCGGCTTCAGTGACAACTGGTCGGCGCCATCGGAAATTCCACACGCGACCTACACCAATCTCGAGGGCGGTCCGTTTATTTTTGAAGCCCGCGCCACCGACGCGACGGGCGCCACGAGCTCGGTCGCGCGCCTGAAATTCGCCGTGGCCCCGCCGTGGCAGCGCAGCCCTGAAGCGAAACTGACTTATCTTATTTTATTCGTTGGCGCCGTCATTGGCTTTTTGCGCTGGCGGCTCCGCGCCGGCGAACGCGAGCGCGCGCGACTCGAAGCGCTCGTTGCCGAACGCACCGCCGAACTGGGCGTCGCCCGCGATCAAGCCGAAGCCGCGAACCGTGCGAAGAGCACGTTCCTCGCGCACATGAGCCACGAACTGCGCACCCCCCTCAACGGCGTGATCGGTTACGCGCAAGTACTGCTCAAAGATTCGACGTTGTCCGTGACGCAACGCGAACGCGTGGCCATCGTCCACGGCAGCGGCACCCATCTGCTGCATCTCATTAACGAGGTGCTCGACTTCTCCAAGATCGAGGCCGGGCGCATCGAACGCAGCGACACCGCGTTTCACCCCGGTCAGTTGCTCCGCGAAATCACTTCGCTGCACGAATCGGCCGCCGTGGCCAAGGGCCTCACCTTTGCCGTCACGCTGCCGGCTGCGCTACCGGAATTCGTCTCGGGCGACGCGCAAAAACTCCGCCAAGTCCTCGACAATCTGATTTCAAACGCCGTGAAATTCACCCGCCATGGCCGCGTGGAATTTGCGCTTACACAGCTCGGTGGCGCCACGTGGACGTTTGCCATCACCGACACCGGAGTCGGTCTTTCGCCGGAGGATTTGGCGCAACTCTTCCAACCCTTCGCGCAAGCCGCCAGCCGGCCAGCCGGCGAATCCGGCACCGGACTCGGGCTCGTCATCACTCGGCGACTCGTTCAATTACTCGGCGGCGAACTCACGGTCGAGAGTCAGCCCGGGCGCGGCAGCCGGTTTGCTTTTAATGTGACCCTGCTGCCCGCCGTCGCACCGACGGGCTCCAGCCGTTCGCCCGTCGTCGTGTCAGGCTACGAAGGTCCGGCGCGGCGCGTCCTCATCGTCGACGATCATCCCGTCAATCGCACGCTGCTCACCGAGTTGCTCGCGCCGCTTGGTTTTGCAAGCGAGGCGTTTTCCACGGCGGAGGAAGCCCTGATCGCGCTCGATCGGGTGGCGCCATTCGACATCGCATTTCTCGACGTGAAGCTACCCGGGATCGATGGCCTTGAGCTCACGCGCCGGCTCCGCGCGCGCACCGCTTCAGCGGCGATGCCCATCGTGTTGACTTCCGCGTCCGTGCTCACCTTCGACGCGGCGGCCGCCGCGCAAGCGGGCAGCAGCGATTTCCTGCCCAAGCCTTTTCCCGACGCCCAACTTATCGGCCTGCTCACGCGTTTGCTGGGACTGACTTGGCGGAACACACCCACGGCCACGCCGGCGGAAGCCGTTTCGGAGTACTCGGTGTTACGGCCGGAAATCGTCCAACGCCTGCGCGTGGCGGCTGACGCGGGGGATGTCACCGCGTTGCGCGCTGAATTGACCGCAGCCCGGACTCAACAACCAAATGCGTCACAAGTGATCGACCAGCTTGTAAAGCTCGCCGCCGCCTATCAGCTTGAGCGGGTGCGCCAATTATTGCGCGATCTGCCCTCATGAATCCCCCGCCCACTACCGTCCTCGTCGTAGATGACACACCCGCCAACCTCGGCGTGGTACTCGAACTGCTCGGCGATGCCGGCCTGCGGGTGCTCGTCGCGGAGAGCGGCCCCCGCGCGATTGAGGTGATGAGTCAGCAAGCGGTGGATCTGGTATTGTTGGATGTAATGATGCCGGGAGTTGACGGCTTTGCGACCTGCGAGCGAATCCGCCAGCACGCGGAATGGGCGGACACGCCGATCATTTTTATGACTGCGGTGGATGATCCTGCGCAAAAAGTGCGGGCGCTCGCGGCGGGCGCGGTGGATTATATTAGCAAGCCCGTGCATCCGCCGGAAGTGTTAGCGCGCGTCCGCACGCATCTTGATTTGCAGGCCGCCCGCCGAGCGCTCCAGCAGCAAAACGAAAAACTTGAGGCCGAGATTGCCGTGCGTCTCGACGCCGAAGCGCAGCTCGCGCAATCCCTGGACCGGGCGCTACTCGTTGCCGATCGCGAAGGCCGCGTGGTTTTCAGCACGTTGCGCGCGACGAATTTGTTGCACAAGCATCTCCCCTGGCACCAGCCCGGGCGCTTGCCACCGGAGCTGGCCGACACCGAGCGTTATGTCAGCAAGGCGGGAGCGCTGCTCTTGCACCGTTTCACCAAGCGCGGCGATGATGCCATGACCGTGCTCTATCTGATCGAGGAGCACGCGCCGCCCGGCCCGGCGGAATTGATCAAGCTCGGTCTGACTCCGCGGCAAGGCGAGGTGTTATATTGGATTTCGCAGAGCAAGACCAACGGTGAGATCGCCATCATCCTCGGCACCAGTCCCCGCACGATTGACAAGCATGTGGAGCAATTGCTCGAGCGACTGGGAGTGGAAAACCGCTTGGCCGCAAGCGCCCGCGCGAACGACATATTGCGCGTGCTGCCGAATTAAACCGCTCGCCAGGGATAATGTAGAAAGCAGGGGCTTGCCCCCAATCGCCTCGGGCAGGCCAAACGCAATGGCCGATCCAAAGCCCATCGCCAGTCGCCGCTGGTATGATACCACTGGCTATTGAAAGTTAGATTTTAGGTAGGGGCCGTTGCCCTCAAAGGCCCTCGGGGTGCACAGGGCGATTAGGGGCAATCGCCCCTACCACTCCATTATCCAGTAAAAGTCTAAGTCTTAAGAGCCGTCGGTATAAGAGTAGCGTTCTTGTCCGCCGACTGGCCCGCCGCAGTACGTGTGCGAAGGAGGCAGCCTTGGCGAAAGGGGAACGCCACAATGATCGCGCACATCAGCGAAAAATCGCGACGTAAAAGCAGCGCCTCCTGTCATCGCCATTATTCA
>JANYFP010000201.1 GCA_025362555.1 Verrucomicrobiota bacterium | reverse complement strand
TACAAAGACAAGACCCTCACCGATCCGTCCGTGTTCGATTTCTATAACCAACTGCTCGATGGTCCAACCAAGCATGAATGGCAGAACTTCCGCGCCTTTAACATCAGCATGGCCCAGACGTTCCTCAATGACCACACGGGTTTTGATTTCACCTATAACAGCGAGTGGTTTAAGAGCGGCCAAGTGCAGCTGCTCGATGGCAACGGGACCCAGAGCATTGGCGTTGATTTGAGCAGTGCTTACTCCGATGGCACGTCCAACGGATTACCGGGCCTCAATGGTACCCCCAATCCCAATGTGGGCCGGGCCTACCTGAGCTCCTCTTCGAAATACGGCAATAATTCCTACGTGAGCAACCGCAACAGCAAGCGCTTGACCGTTTTCGGCCGTTACAATTTCGAGGAAGGGACCAAGCGCAATTGGGTGACCAAATTACTTGGCGAGCACACCGTTACCGGCCTCGCCAATGAGGACAACCAGAAGTTGGACAACCGTAGCTGGCAGCGTTACGGCACCGACGCGGCCTATGAGGCGTTCGTCAACGATCTGACTCATACCGCTACGCAATTCAGGAAATTTACCGATGATTCGGTGACTCCAACCACGGTCATCTATCTCGGTTCCTCCTTGGCGAGCGCCGCTTCGGCATCGGGAGCTCACCTCCGCAGTCCAACGGCAAACATGGCGATCACCACCGGTACGGTCCGGACCTTTGATTCAACTTGGACCAGATCGACCAATCCGAGCGATCCGAACTACGTCAACCCAGCCGCGCTCTGGATAAATAACTATAGCCCGGCCCTGAACCCCGTGACGGGTTTGCCATCAACGGCCAATCAAAGCACCCAGTCGGAAAACCCAGCCAACTATGTGGGCTTCCGCAACGTGCCGATCACGGTCATTGATTCCGAGCTCTCCCAAGCCAATCGCGATCTTCTCACGCACGATGCTGCGCTGGGCAAATCTCAGTTGACCTCGACGGCGGCAACGTGGCAGGGCAATTTCTGGCAGAATACTCTGGTGGCGACATATGGTGTTCGTAAGGACATCGCACGGCGCTGGGACATCTCGGAAAATGTCAACAGCAGCACGAGCGACAAATACGGTCATCTCAATTTAGACAATTCTGTCTACAAGTTGAAAGACGCTCCAGATCTGAGCCAGCAGGTGACATCGCATGCGTGGACCGTTATGGCCCACCTTAATCAATTGCCTGGACTTAGCAAAATGCCGTTTCAAGTGAGCGTGTTCTACAACCACTCCACGGACTTCCAGCCTTCCAAGCAGCGTGTGGACGCCTATGGCGAAGCCCTGAGTGCGCCGAGTGGCGTAACGAAGGACGTCGGCATCTTGTTGGAAACGCACGACGGAAAATATTCCCTCAAGATCAACAAATACGAAAATGCCTCGGTCAATGCCGACAGCCAAGCCTTGAACGGCACATGGTTCATCGGTGCCTCGCAAGTCTGGTCCGGAAACTGGGTGAATCGTTTTGAGCTTAACTGGACGCAAGACAGCAATGCCGGTGCGGTTAGCTCACCTGATCCAACCAACAGCCAGTATAATTACGCTCAGGCTCCCGGAGAAAGCCTGGCCCAAGCCCAGACCCGCGAGGCTGCGGCGATTACAGCTTACCGTGCCTGGCAGAAGAGCGTTGATCCGCGTTTCTACAAGGCATGGGGCATCAACCTGAACGATCAATCCAAGCCGCTTTCCTCGTCCAATCCGAACAACTTCGCTGTGACGGAAGACAGTGTCTCGAAGGGATACGAGATCGAGATGAGCGCTTTGCCAGTCAAGAACTGGCGCCTGACGGTCAATGCCAGCAAGACGAACGCCATCCGCACGAACATTGGCGGTACGGCACTTTCCTCCTTCATCGCAGGCTACGAGAAAGCGCTGAAGACCACGGCAGCGGGCGATCTCCGCATCTGGTGGGGTGGGGCGGGCGCCGAGACGGCCCTGTCACAATGGAACGGCAATATCGGCTCAGAATACGCGCTGCGCCACCTGCAGGAAGGTACCACGGTGCCAGAGTTGAGGGAGTGGCGCTTCAATGCTATTTCCAACTATAGCTTTGATCACGGTCGCTTGAATGGTGTATTTGTGGGGGGCGGCGTCCGCTACGAGTCTGACATTGTCCTCGGCTATCCTCCGAGTAAGGGTGCCACCGGCACGAACATCAGCTTTGACCTCGGCAAACCCTTCAAGGGTCCTGCGGAAACCAACTTTGATTTCTGGGTCGGCTACGGCCGACGTATCTGGAAGAACATCGATTGGAGCGTCCAGCTAAACGTGCGCAATGCCTTTGTTGGCAATGAGCTCATTCCGCTCACCGTCGAACCGGACGGCTCTGTCGCCAGCTACCGTATTAGGCCGCCGCAGACGTGGCAACTGACCAACACGTTTAAGTTCTAATCTGGTCCGAAATCTAAGTTCACGCGCCTCAGCTTACCGCTGAGGCGCTTTTTTTT
>JANYFP010000495.1 GCA_025362555.1 Verrucomicrobiota bacterium | reverse complement strand
GAAAAAGTCGAAATAGTTTGCGCATCTTGTTCCTTCCCGTAGGGAAACTGGATGGTGTGTGTTTACAGTTCGAGCCCGAGCATGGGAGCGCGAGATCGGTTTAAGAACCTGCTGTAAAACGTTTGGCAGTCACATAAATCGTTGACTTAATAAAACTAGAGTTGATAAATCGAATAAGTGACCTTCATCACACATTTGTTTTTGGTTTGGATGAGAGTCGATAACCGAACAAACTTTGCTGCCATCTTTCAAATTTGTTCTGACGACTGAGTTGAGCTTTGCCCTTAACCGCCGTTACGTCCTCTTCATTTGCGAAGTCGGCCTTTTCATACGCCTTCGACAACCGTGCCTGCCCGGCATCCATTGCGAGCCCGGCTTCGTGAAGCTGGTCCTGCAGTTCGGAAACGCGGGCGTTGAGTTCTTTATCGCTCAACCCGTCGAGTTCGTTGAGGAGTTTCTGCCCGGTCTTCGCTACCCGGCCAACTGTCCGCAGGTTCCGGTCTTCCAGTTCGGTAATCAGGTCGAGCTTTGCCTGCTGCCTCGATCCGTAAACCGCCTCACTCTTGTTTAGTGAGTTGAGCCTGCCCCTGAGTTCCGCGCGTTGCGCGCGAACCGCTGTAAGCTTGTTTCCCCCTTGCTCCTCGAGTGTGCGGGCCTGTTCGAGTAAGCTATCTTTCGCGGATCGAGAGATGCCTTTCGTCCGAGCTTGTGAGCGGAGGTTAGTGATTTGGACTTCAAGATCATCCAGGCCGGTACCGCGTGTAGACTCGTTAATTGCCTGAAGATCATTCGTGAACTCTTCCTTAAGTTTCGCGACCTCATCCGCGGGACGAGTGAGGTCGCCGAGTTGGGTTTGGGATTTGAGCTGCTTTTGTTTCAACGCATTGAAGGCCTCTTGAAATTGGGCCTGCAATTTTTCATCGATGTGCGTGCCGAGGATGCGCTGGAACTCGATCAATCGATGGTTGATCATTGTGGTGTTGTAGTTGTGACTGAAGTAAGACTCATCCCCGTTGGTATTCTGCTCGGGGTTCTGGAAGAGCTTGAGCCGCGTGGCCTCGTCATGCAGAGGTTTCAACACCTTTTCTCGCGCATACTTCGCCATATTGGCGACCTGCGGAATGTCGTGCTGATCGTTGTGCCCCATGGCCCAGCCAATCTCGTCACGGAACTGGTCTTTAGACAAGAGATCTTTAGTCGTGGTGGTCTTGTACAGGGCCTTAGTATTGGCCGCGAACTTCGGTTCGTTTCCCTCGCCCCAAAGATACTCATGATGAGCCCGGTCAAGTTCGCGGGTGTAGTTAGCAACTGCGCCCATCCAGTAGTTAGATCGGGACTCGGCCGTGCCACCTTCAGACGAAGGAATGTCGCGGTTCTCGCGCAAGGTACCGGCATCGGATAACTGCGACATGATCCAGCGCAGCGTGCCGTTGCCTTTCTGCGAAAGAACTCGAAGTACGGGGCCGGATTGTGCCCAGAATGCGGAGGAGTCAAATCTGAGTGGACCTATACCCACGTAGGCCGGGGCTAAACCACCTGCATCAGCGGGAGGGCGGGCCACATCGGCGCCGGCTGCCTGGGCCGCTTTAAGCTGATCAGTTACTGGCAGGGCTTCGCCGTCAACCAGTGGGCTTGCGCCGATCTTGGCTGTAAGTTCGGGCGGAAGTTCGGCCAGTGTGTGACCCTCATTTGGGTCGAAGACGACTTGATCGCCCAGTTTAACGGTTCGCTCGCCGTCCGCATTCTCGGCGAGGGTATATTTCTGGCCGCCCGCCTCGATTTCAGCCCCCGGTTCGGAGTTGGCGAACCAATGTTCGAACTTAATACCGGCGGGGATTTCAGCATTGGGTATGGCTTGTCCCCCATGCGTACTAGCCATACCCGGTTCCTGTTCCGCCGGAAGCGGGCCGCCCATCTCTTTAGTCACGGAGCGGCCAAGTTCGTTTAATTGCTCCTGAATAGTCCCCTTGCCGTGAATATATCCGGTTGCCCCGCCGAGCACAGCACCCAGCAGCGCGCCCATCGTGATCGAGCCCATCGTATCGGCATTGGTGCGTTCGGGCTGGTTTGCCCGCATCGGAATTTCACTCAACCCCGCGCCAAGCGCGCCCATAGCTCCGGCGCGAACTACGGAGCTCAAACCCTTCCACTCGCCAACTAGTGGCAATAGCATGGTTGGATCGACCGCACCAGCAACTAAACTCATAAGTTGCCCAGCAGCACCGTAGGATGCGAGGGTCCGCTGTCGGTCTTCATCCCGAAGAATTTTCTGATGGACGAAATTGAACTCAGCTTCGGATTGAATACCGGCATATGGGGCCTGGAAATCCGGATCGACCCCATTATCCTTCATCGTTTTTAAAATGTTAAAGTTTGGATCGGGCGGAAACGTGGGTTGAGTTAGGGCTTCAACCCCGTTAAGGACAGAATTGGAAAGATGAAACGCGGCTTCCCATCCGGTAAGGTTCCGGCCGATGTACAATGTCGGGGCCATCAGAGTTGTGAGGACGGATGCCACCTTCCCGGCCTGCTCCAGCAAGTTCGGCTCCGGCGGTGTTAACGTCGGAGTGTCGGGGGAAAAGGTATTGAACCCAGTGTCAGGAGTATATTCACGAAAGGGCATCTTTAACCTCCTACAGAAACTGGCGCCGGACCGGAGTCGCCAAACTTCGCCTTGTATTCATTGACCAAATCCGCTGGGATCGGGATGCCCGTATAGACAGAATGCTGTGCCGCTTTCGTATACATGTCGAGGAAAGCGTGGTCCTTAGCGATTTGATCCATCTGCAGCATAAAGTGTTGGCCGCCAGCCAGGTCTTCTTGCGTGGGCTGGAAGAATATACGCCGCGGGATGCCGTTGGCATCTGTCGCGAGGTGAGCTCCGTCAGGGGATTTAATATAGATAAGATACGACGGCGGGGTCTGTCGATCGTCAGGACCGGTCAGCCCAGTACTAGCACCATTACTGTGGTACGTTGAAATTTCTTTTCGCGTCTGCTCATCGCCGATTAGCTGGTAATCCGTCCCTTTGGGAAGTTGCAGGTCGGAACGAATTTGGTTATCAATCCAGTTGTAATTTCCACCGATCGACGGGTAGCCTGCCAATTCCGGCGGGTTCTTCATCAGGGTTGGCGTGCCGCCGATATTCGTCACAGCCCAATCGCGTTTCATGAGATTGGTTGCGGACTCGATGGCTAGATTTTCATCATGGTACTTCGCGTACTCATTGATGAAGAGATTGTTGAAATCGTTCTTCAACGCTTCCTGCTGTGGGCCGTACGCCGGAAGGGCGGCTTCAGTTTTACCACCAATGGCCTGGCCCCAGCCGCCTGGCACGGTGCGAATATTCCTGATAAAGTTGTTAGCGAGGATGACTTTATTAGTTTCCTTGCCAGTTATAAGAAGCGCCTTTCCGTCAATCCGAGCCTGCTTAATCTGCGCCTGTGCTTCGGGTGTATCGCCACCGCGAACCATTGAGAGCAGGTCGGTAGGGCTGTAGTAATCCTTACCAGTTTGATAAAGCTGGATCGCGCTTTCGGTGTCGGCATTGAACCGCTGCGAAAAACCTTTCGGGCTTGCGAGTTGAATTTGCGACAAGGCGTCCAGCGCCCACTGGGCTTTTTGGGGGTCAGTGTTTCGGATCATGCCGACGAGCGTGCCACCGAGTTCACTGGGTACGTCTTGAGCCTGACGAACCAGAGGGATCACGGTTTGGGCCATGTAGTTCCCATCGAGTTTATTTACGGCCGCAATACCCTGATCTCCGATAACGGCATTTAAACGCTGCTTGTCGCGAGGGTCAGATGGATCAAAAACCTGGCCACTGGAAAGCTTCTGCACGGCTTCGTTTGCCAGCACGATTTTATTCGTAGAAGACGCAAGACCTTTTTGCATCTCACTGTAGTCAGAAGCTTTCATATTCGGATACCGTTGCAGCGCCACATCTAGATCGGTTTGCCCTGCCGTGCCCTGATCGATAGCGAGCTTAAGCGAATTTATATACTGGTTTTGCTGCGCATCAGCGGCCTTCGTTTGTTCTACCGATGCTTGCGTAACTTCCCGTTCGGCATCGGCTCGAAGAGTGAGGCGAGTTTCATACGGGATGTTGGCGTAGCGAGAGTCGCTGTCGAGTCCGGCTGACAGAGGCGGCGTGGTACCATCAGCAACATTCGCCTCGATAGCCGAACGAGAAGTGTTTTGCGAGCGGAGCGCATCGGCGACGTTGGTGATATTGCCGGATTTAATCGCGTTGGCGAGGTCGGGATTAACAACCCCGCCGTGTGAGTCGACATTGGAGATAATCGCGGCCTGAACCTGCGGTGGGATACGCGACCACAGATCAATCGAACCGATCGCAGAAACAACGGCTTGAGTACCGGCATTAACTCGGTCGGTTAACGCGGCTTGGTTTTCTTCAAACGATTTTGAGGGATTGCTTCCGGCATCACCGGATAGGGACTGGATTAATTCGCTCGCCTGCCCAACCCCGTTTTGCGTCGGATCAGTGAGGGCGGATTTGTACATACCCTTGTAAGTGATAGCCTCCATTTGGGTGTAGGCTTTGCGTGCCTCCGCAACTTTCTCTTCCGGTGAGAGTACGGTCGCGCCGATGAAATCAGTAATGCGTTTGCGCTCTGTGTCGAGCGTATGCTGCGTCGGATTGGCTCCGATATTGGTGTTGGACTTGTTGAGTTCATCCTGAATGCCGTTGGTAAAAAATTGCTGCTGGGCTCTTAGCTGATATGCTGCGGCCTGCTGGGCAAAACTTTCGCCTAGAGATGCAACGTGGGTTGAGAACTCGTCCTGCAAATCGGGCGAGGTCTGGCCGAGTTTATTAAGAAAGTCCGCGCCCATGTTTTTGTAGGTCGCGACGGCCTGGTCGGTGAAGTTGGACTGGCCGACTGGAGCGTTCTGTTGGAGGTCGGTCAAAGTCTGCGCGGAGGCCGTTTGGAAGGCAGAGAACGAGCGCATAGCGGCAAACTTTTGAGTTTGCAATTCGGTGCTTTTTAACTGAAGCCCGAGAGAACCAAGGTTGTTTCCAACGTCGGCGAGACCTTTGCCAACGTCAGCGCCGAAAGAGCCCGCCGACTCATTTGCAGCCGGGGACTGAAGTGGGATATTGGACGGTGCGACGCTGGGCGAGACAGGGACTTGCATTTAATATGCACCGTATAGAGTTGGCGGGGGGACGGAAACGGAACCGTAATTCTGCGCAGCAGCTGGCGCGACTTTAAGATAATCGCGATACCCACCGAGTAATGATCCAGTGCCGGATAGGAAACCGCCGAGGAGGGAAAAACCTGCATCGCGCCCGGCCGCAGCCGCAGCATCACTAGATGCCTGTGAGTGGACAAGATCGTTGTAGGATTCCAAATCGCCCGCCTGCCTAATCCGCAGGGCGTCTTGTCGGCTTAGTTGCATCGCACTTTTTCGGGTGAGGATTTGCGAGGTACCGCCGATAGACAATCCGCTCGCGCCTTGCTGCGCGGTTTCGTCCGCGATGGCAGCGGCAGCGGCGCCGTCACGGTCCTGTTGGTTGACCTGTGCAACCATTTCCGCCCGGTCAGCATTTTGATTATCTACCCTGGCCTGTTGCGTGGCAACCTGCTGCTGATAGTTCGCGGAATTGATAGCGGAAACTGTTGTGACCGCGGCGCCAGCAACACCGACAACGGTCGAGAGAATTGCGAGTGTTATCGGGTCGAATGACATTCAAGAACCTCGTAAGTTTTGCCGTTGGCTAAGGTTGTCGTGTGGTCGTACTCGAACCCGAAGAATTTTGCGAAGTGGAGGCCGGGGGCAAAAGCCTCGTTGACTTGTACCTTTACGTAAGGGTACAAGGTGAGAAGTTGGTTCATCAATTCTCGGCAAATTCGTACATGTTGCCGCAGGTTCTTTTCAAAAGCACGATCGACAAGTAGCCAAAGCTCCGGGGTCGAACCCATAAGCGACGGCGCGTAAATGCCCGCAATGAGCAGTAGCTGATCGTCTTCATAGATTTTCCAGACATGAGCACTGTGTTTGAAAACAAGGGCGGGCGCAACGCTTGAATTTTGGAACTCGATTGAGGACCAAGTGGAAGGGTTAAAATCTTTGGGCAGGTCAGCTTCGACCATTGGCAGGATTATTATCGCCGACTCCTAGTCTGTAGACAATGCCGTTGATGGATGCGGGGAGAGGATTTGATTGCTGAATGTAGATTTGCGAGTTGTACTTCCAGGAACCAGGGAATGCGACCTCGTCATTGGCAGTTACTGGTTGACCGGGCTCGCCCATGAGTTCGTTTGTCCGCTCTTTAAGCGGGACCATACGGGCGAGGTTTTCGCCGAAGGTTACGCCGCGAGATTGATTGACGCGCAGGGCAACGTTGGAGATGCGAGTGCGTGAGATTGGAATTGCTGCGTTTGGAATGTTGGGCGGCAGGGTCTGCGCGA
>JANYFP010000180.1 GCA_025362555.1 Verrucomicrobiota bacterium | reverse complement strand
GTTTCGCAGCGCATGCCTCGCGGGGTGAGGGCACCCCGCCCACACCGGACCAAGCCGAAGCGAGCTTCGGGGTATTGGACCCACTGGGAATAAAATCACACCCCAACTCAAGACAACGCAGTTTAAACGTGGCCGCATCAGGCCCCCCACCCAAGCAACGCCAGCGTCACGCTCCAAGCCCAACCCCGATTCCCTGCACAAAAAAGTCAGGCGGCAAGGAGTTCGCGGTGGTCTTCCAGAAAGGAGAAAACCACCGCGTCCATCAACCAGGCAGCCTGACGTTTTAGAATTACTTATTGGATATTATCCACGCTGACGAACACCGGTTGTTCGCTCACATTCACCGTCACCTTTCCTCCGGTAATGGTGAGAGCGGCCACCGAGCCGGTGGTGCTGCCCACGGTCAAAGCCACTTTGGTGGCAGTGCTCGGAGTTCCCGCGAGCGACAACTGATACCCGTTTACGACGGTGTTGTTGCTGGTCGGACACCACAGCACGTAAGTCCCGCCATTCCCGGTGACACTCTTGAACTTGTAGGCAAATACATTGGCATTGCCGGTCGCCACTTTGCCCAGGAAGCGCGTCCCTGCTAAGACGTTTTTCAGGGTATACATGTAGTAATAGGATTTCTTCGGCGTCCAATCGCCCTTCGGCGCCATGACGCCGCAAGTGGAAAACCAGGTGGCATCGCTCGGGTTCACATCCCGCATCATAAACTGAATCGCGCGGTCAACGCCGGTCGCAGCGAAAGCCAGATACGACCGAACAATCCACTGGCCTTGTACTTCCTGAACATCGAACGGACCAATCGGCGGAGCCCGCAACGGGGAACCTTGATTGGTATCCCAACCAAACTCACTGACCCACACTTCGGTCGCCGGATCCAGATACTGATCGCGGAAATCCACGACCAATTTCAGCCGCGTCTCAAAATTATCGGCCTCCGGACTTAGCGCCGGCCCCGGGCCCATAATATTATTCGCGTTCCACGCGTAGTGGTGAACGTTGATGACATCCGCCGCAAATTTGTGATCAACTCGATTCGCGGAAAACCAATTTTTCATCGCCGTCAGATAGGTGACAAATGCCTCGGGTGCCTGATTGCCGATTTCAGCCAGACCCGCCATCACCAGCTTCATGGCCGGGTCGGCATTCTTTACCCCGAACGTTCCGGTCCCCGTCGTCATGGTCCGGCAATGGCCATCGTAATTGGCACTCAGCATGGCGGCATATTCCTGCGCACTAAACTGGGCGTTGACGCCCTCCCAATCTTTATTCGGCTCATTCCAATCCTCCAGATAAGATACCAGATTCATACCCGAGTTGCGGGGTTGATCGGCATCCAAAGTTAATTTGGCATCAGCCACGACCGTACTGCCATAGCGGGCCGCAAACTGAAACATGTGATGCGCCTTGGCCTGATAATTATTCGGCACCGTGGTGCTCGCTCCGGCCACATCGACCGGTTTGTCATTGTACAAGAAGTTAGTCCGGCCTTGGAGCCAGGCGGCGGCACCTTGGATACAGGGTTCGATCGTTAAGCCCGACGCTTTCACCCCGGCATAGAAGGTGTCGAAATTCCAATTTCCGGCATACTTGGGCGCAAATTGCATTTTGTTATTGGGATAGCGCGAGTAGTTCAAATTGCCGCCGCCACTCCAGATATCGCCTTCGTCCCAATTCCAACTGTGGTACTCGCGGATGAAGCCCGCACACTGCATTTTATCAATGGGATCATCGACGAACGCATGCGTGCCCATAAACTTATCAAACGTAATCGCATTGCGGGCCGGGCCGGTGGCGGTGGAGAGCGAAGCCACATTGGAAAGAGCTGACACATTGGGGACTTCGTCCGCCGTTTTGATGGCAAAATAATAAACCGTGGCGGAGCTCAAACCAGTTACAGTCACCGTTTGAATGGTGCCGGCTGCGGCCGGCGAAGGCACGCCCGAGACCGCAGTGGCACTCGCAAAATTAGTCGCCGTGATCGGCACCAGACTGCGCCGAACATCATATGAAGTTGCCACGCCGGAGCTGCCATCATCACCTGGAGCAGTCCAAGTTAACGCGATGGAATTTCCCGTCGCTGCTCCGGCAGACAAATTTAAAATCGCTGCCGGGGCCGTAATATCCGGCGAGCTCGTCGTGAGAGTGACCACATTCGAAATAGCCGACACGTTCGGTTTTGCATCGGCGGTTTTTATGGCAAAGTAGTACGAGGTGCTGGCCGCCAGTCCCGTGACAGTCGCCGATTGAACCGTACCGGCAACGGCAGGTGCAGGTGCACCGGTCACAACCGTAGCCGTTGAAAAATTCACCGCCGTGATAGCCGAGGTACTGCGCCGAAGATCATAGGACGCCGCCGTGCCGACGATGCCATCGTCACCCGGGGCGGTCCAGGTCAGCACCACTGAATTTGAAGTGGCCGATCCTGCGGCCAATGTTGTAATCGCGGCGGGAGCAGTGACCTCGTTTTGCAAAGCACCGTAGACAACTACTTCCGCCAGACTTGATCCCTGCGGCACAGTGAATCGCAGGTAACGCGTGCTCACCGACGTGGCATGATTAAACCATTTGTGCCACTGATTCAGGCTCTCCGTGTAGAAAACGGTCCACCCTCCGGGTGTTCCCGTGGAGACCACGATATTTTGCGTCCCACCGTTGCCTTCAAACAAGGAGATCGTGGAAACCGTGTAAGTTGCACCGAGGTCAAGGTAAGCATTATAGGTCGGAGCGGACCATTGGGGATCCCAAATCACACTCGGGCTACCCCCCGTTCCATTGAGTGGATCTCCCGCGAGGGTTTGTTCATCCACCAACATTGAAGCGCTCCCGGCACCGCTCTCTTGCGTCACCATACTGGGAATAAGGGTCAGGCGCGGCGAACTTCCTACGGCCGCAACCGTGACCGCGCAAGTGGCGACTTTCGCCTGGTCGGTCGTCGTGACTGAGATCGTCGCGCTGCCCATGGCCACGCCAGTGACCAGTCCGGTCGAGCTGACACTTGCCACCGCCGCATTGGACGAGGTCCAAATCACGGACTTATCCGTTGCGGTGCTCGGCGCGACGGTCGCCGTCAATTGCGTGGTGGCCCCCGCCGTGATCGAGGCGGTCGTCGGACTCACTGTTACCCCGGTCACTTGAACGCTGGCTAACGAACCATAGATCACCACTTCGCCCAAGCTCGATCCTTGGGGCACCGTGAATCGCACGTAACGCGTGCTTACAGTCGCGGTGTGATTAAACCATTTGTGCCACTGATTCAGACTCTCCGTGTAGAAAACGGTCCACGCCCCAGGCGTGCCAGTGGACACAACAATGTTTTGGGTTCCACCATCACCTTCAAACAAAGCAATCGTTGAAATCGTGTAGACCGCACCGAGATCAATGTACGCATTGAAAGTCGGAGCGGACCATGACGGGTCCCATTTAACGATCGGAATCCCACCGGTGCCATTCAACGGATCGCCCGCCAACGCTTGTTCATCAACCAGCATGGCCGCGCTGCCGGCGCCGCTTTCCTGGGTCACCATTGACGGGCTCAAAATTATTTTCTGAGCCTGAAGACCACTGCTGATTCCAAGCATCAACCAAACGAGCATCATCCAACGTAATTTCTTGTTCATAAGTTTTTTTAGTTCGTGCAGCCCTCCCCGCTCAGGAAAGGGACTCATGGAGTAGACAAAATCTATCTTAACGGAGAAAACGACCGAGCTGGCGAAAACCGAAATCCCGTCAGTCGGCGCGGCGAAGCAGAGCAGGGCGAACAAACCATTCGCCGGCGTGGGCACCGAAGCCCGTGAAACACTTCCAATCAACGCATGGGGTATGTGTGGGTGGGGTATGAGGGTTCGACTGAAATAGAGTAAACGCAGCCAGGGCGGCGCGCTCACTCGATAAGCGATTCGTGGAATTCGCCCGCACGCGAGCACGGACGAAGGAGGTAGAAAGCGAGGTCAGACTATACCTTCAGCGCGCCCTCGTCGTTACCATATACAACAATTTCATTGTCGAATCGCCTACGTGCGGAAGAGGTCCGGCGCCCACAAGACAGTTCCAATTTACACGCTGTAGGAGGGGCTTTATGCCCCGATTTGCCTGGCGACGGCCAGGACAAACACCGGGCTGGTAGCAACCAGCAACGGCGTCTCGGAATTCGGGGCGTAAAGCCCCTCCTACAGCTTCGTTGCTCCTCGTCATGATCAAAACGCGTTTTACGGACGAGGCTGAATAGCTCCGAAACAAAAACCACTACCGCTCACTCCTCCGCTACCTGACTAGCCCAATACGGCGCGAGATCCGCGTCTGCCTTGGCTTGGGCCTTCAGCTCGGGTTCCAACCGGAGCGCTTCCTTCAACAACTCACCAGCTTCATTGAGTCGTGCGCGCTGCGCGGCGTAGCAGGCCAAATTAAACCAGATCAGCGCAACCGTCGGGAATCGCGAACTGGCTTCGCGCAAAATCGGTTCAGCGTCCCCAATGGATTTTGCCCGCCGCACTGCAAACGCCAGATTGATCCAGTACTGCGGCTCATTCGGTTCCTCTTTGAGCAGTTGCCGCAACACGGGCTCCGCGCGGGTCCACTGACCAGCCGCGAGAAAAAGCTGCGCACGAAACAGCACGACTTCCGCCCTCCCTTGGAAAGCTAGAGGAATTTCCTCCAGCGCGACCATGGCCCGCTCGAACTTGTCCAACAAAAACCAGCCCTGAGCCCGGTCAAAATGTTTCGCAAACCTGCACTGTTCTTCCCGGGAATATTCCACGGCTAAATTCAGTCCGGACATTTCACCGACCGCAACGATAACCCTGGGGCGAACGTCACCCCAATCCGCCAAATCCACGCCAAACCAGATAAAAAAATATTTCACGGGACGCAAAAAGTGAGTGAGCCCACCGCACACCGAGTGAAATCCAAGTTAAGGAAAATCGACCGCACGTGACCGCAGGGAAGATCCCCAAGCGAGCTCCGCGGCATTTGAATTCAACTGACAGAGCGGTTTTACGCCGCGATGCCACGCGTAACGCGCCTCCCCCGGAAGAGGGGCCCCGCAAGAGTAATTGGCAACTGCCTTGGGCCACGCTGGAAATACTTTTGGCCACGGGTGTGTTTCGCCAACCGGAATACAACCAGCGACCACCGGTGCATCGGTTTTTGATGCGTCGTTTGGGTCCATCCGGTATTTCCACCTTCAAGGTGGTGTTAGGTTAATGAACTAGGGCCCGGTCCCAGGGGTGGGATCGGGCCTGCTTTTTTAGTAAATATCCCGGAGCGAGCTCCGGGATATTTGAAACAAATCCAACTGGCGGATTTTGTGGCGAGGTGCCCCGCCCACACCGGACCAAGCCGAAGCGAGCTTCGGGGTATTTGACCCAAAGTTAATAAAACCGGTTCCTCGCTGTTTTCAATGGGTGATGGTGAAAGGGAGCTTCGACCAGAACCCAAGCCAGAGTAGGTGACCGCTAATGAGTTTCGCCGATAGGCGAAACTTTAGAATACCCCTT
>JANYFP010000168.1 GCA_025362555.1 Verrucomicrobiota bacterium | reverse complement strand
TCCGGAACCGGAGGTTGATGGAGCAGGCATAAAGTTGAAGTGAAATTGGAGTCGGTGCGATATTCCTCAAATCTAAAAAGAGCGTTCGCCGTCGCGCAGGGTGCAGCGTTTTATTCCCTGTGGGTTTAATATTCCGGAGCTTGCTCCTACACTCGGAGGGAAGAATTTGCAGGTGACGTGGGCCGGTATTAGTTGGATCAAATGCCACGGAGCTTGCTCCGGGGATCTTTACTCTTGGTGGTCCTCGGCATTCTCGCGTCCCGAAAGTTCCACCCGGCGCCAAAAGCGGTTTGAATTCTCAGTCCACGGTCCGTTAAGGCAGGGCAATCGCAAATCGTGGATTTCGCGGAGGTGGCTTTGGTGCCTAATTAGGATTGCGGGCACTCGTTACTCTGTTTTGGTCGGCTCGATTTTATTTCCATTCCCCTCTCGAGCAATAAATGAATTTAACCTCTGCTTTAAGGTTTTGCGTCTTTTTCCTGTGCGGTCTCCTGAGTAGTCCGATATTTTCCCGGGCTGCCTCGGAAGGGCAGCGGTCGAATGGAGCGATGGTTGACGTCTCCGCGCACTCGACGAGCATCGATGAAAAAGGTTATGTGCTGATTGGTGGAATTCAGCAGTGGGTGACGATCAAGGGAGCGAATCGCGCAAATCCAGTCGTCGTGTTTGTGCACGGCGGGCCAGGAAATCCCATGAGCCAATACTCTGATGCCATGTACCGGGAATGGGAAAAGGACTTTACGATCGTGCAATGGGATCAGCGCGGATCAGGCAAAACGTTCGAGGCCAATCAACCCAGCGAAGAACTCACGCCGAAGAATCTCAACGCGACAGATCTGACCCTTGAACTGCTGGTCCAGGATGGCCTGGCGGTGGCCGATTATGTGGGGAAAAGATTGGATCAAGAGCGGGTGATTCTCACTGGCTCGTCGTGGGGCTCAGCGGTGGCAGTGAGCATGATCCAGGAGAGGCCGGAGCTGTTCCGGTTTTATGTGGGACTGTCCCAGTTGGTGAATTATCAGTTGAACCTGCGAAAGAGTTACGAGCGGGTGTTGGCGATGGCGAAAGCCCGCGGCGATCAAGCGACGCTTGATCTGCTCGTGCCTTTCGGCCCACCTCCCTGGAAAAACTCGCGCTATTTTGGCAAACTTCGTCGTGTAATCCGGAAATATGAGTCGCAAGCGACGGACGGGGAATTGGTGCTGGAATCTGCCGCCGAGTACACGTCGGAGAAAGCCAAGGCGGCTTACGCGTCGGGAGAGGATTTCTCCTTTGCCAAGTACGTGGGACTCGCGGGAGACGGAATGGGAAACAGTGTCGCGTTGGACGTGAATTGCCGGGAGTTGAAAGTGCCCATCTTCATTCTCCAAGGCACGGAGGATCTGTTGACCTTGCCGGAAATAACGGAGAGCTATTTCGCGCAGGTGAAAGCGCCGGCGAAGAAGATGATTCTCGTAGAAAAAAGCGGACACGATCCGAACCAGCGAATGCTTGAGATGCAGTTCAGTGTTCTAAAAATGGCGGCAAAAGAAATGCGGTAGCTTCGAAGGTGATCAATTTCTGTTGTGGCACTTGGATTTTCCGAGAGGGATTAGGCTTTGCCCTCTTTCGGCGACCTTAAGATTAAACTGCCGAATTTACGAATTTTGGTTCAGCTTTATTTCATGACGCCGCTTCCCTCCCGCAATGTACTCGGTGGCCCGCTGAAACCGTGCTCCATGAAACCGCTCACGGGTTTCTTCCGGAATGGACACTGTGATACGTGTGCCGAGGATCACGGCTGCCATACGGTGTGTGTGGAAGTCACCGACGCTTTCCTCGCGTCCAATCTCGCCGCCGGCAACGACCTGATCACACCCCGCCCTGAATTTGGTTTCTCCGGGCTCAGTCCCGGCGACCGCTGGTGCCTCTGTGCGAGCCGTTGGCTTGAAGCGGTCGAGGCCGGCGATCCTTCGCCCGTCATTCTCGCCTCGACGCACGAGCGCACCCTTGAGCTCGTCCCGCTCGCCCTATTGCAGCAATACGCCACCAGTTGAGCGCGACTGGTTAAGATTTGTGATGGGTATGATTTGTGATCGATCCCTCCCGATCGTTATTTCTTTTTGGGGAGCCAGTAAGTCAGGCCGTCTTCGTAGCACGTCGCACTCAAATCTTCGACCTTGTTGCGGAAATACGCTTCCGAGTCTTTGACGCCCTTATTGTAAGCATAGGGCGCGATTTCCTTCAGGATATAATCCAATAAAAACGTCGCTCGCATTTCACTGAGGTCCTGTTCGAGTTCTTCGCGAAAAAATTTCTTGAGCGAGGGAATGATCTCTTCGCTTTCCTGCTTGGTTAGTTCTAGGGCCATGGAATTTTGGTATTCCGCCCGGACTTTTTGTCTAGATTAATGTCCGGCCGCCGTGGGGCGCTGTTCGGTTTAGGGCCGGTTTCCCTGATCACTCCGGTTCATTCGCTGTGGGTCCGATACCTCGAGCTGCTTCGGCTTGGTCGGCTGTAGGAGCGGCTTTACGCCGCGATTTCTGCGAACCATCGGGGCGTAAAGCCCCTCCTACAGTTTTCTGCAATGCCTCGGGGCTTTTTACTCGTGAGTCGGCGATGATTCCACTCTCTCGCTCAACTTTCTCTCATGGCCGGGGTAATTCGCCCCTTTTCGCTTTTCTGTCAGAGCAAAAGTCTGCCGTCTTCAGTTTGGCGCGGTGTGGTGGCAAAATCCGGCTTCATCGTTGACGGGCTTGGCGCCGCTGGCAGGCGAATGGTCACGGTCGTGCCGCGTTCCGGCTGAGAATCGATGCTGATCACACCACCGTGTTTTTTGATTACGGTATGGCAGATGGTTAGGCCAAGTCCCATGCCTTTTTGGGTGCCTCGTTGTTTGGTGGAGAAATAGGGGTCGAAAACCTTGGGCAGTAAATCCGGCGGTATGCCCGTGCCTTCGTCAGTCACGGTGATCTGCACTTGGTTCTCCGCTGGACCGCCCGGCCCGGGCGACCGGTTCTCCGCCAGGTTTTTCGCGGACAGCCGTACGGTGCCTCCGGCCGGCATCGCTTCCCGGGCGTTCAGGACCACCTGGCGGATGACCAGGTCGATCTGATCCTCATCCACCATGGCCGGCCAAAGATCTGGCGCCAATTCGAGCTGACCCTGCACGGGGGAGGCGCTCAGGGCGGTATCCAGGGACTTTTGCAGGAGCGTCCTGAGATCACGGGGCTGGCGCACGGAATTTTCTCCGTGGGCAAACATGATCAGTTGCCGGGCGAGTACCCGGGCGGCGCGGGCGCATTCCTGGGCCTGGTGCAGGAATATTTCCTGATCAGGGTTGATGAGCCCGGTCAGAGTGATCATGTCTAGGTTGAGCATGAGGCCGGCGAGGAGGTTGTTGAAATCATGGGCGATGCCGCCGGCGAGAATTCCGGTCGATTCGAGTTTGCTCGCGATCAGGTGTTCGTGATCCAGCCGCCGGCGTTCCGTGATGTCGCGGGCGACGCCAAACACCGTCGAGGCTCCGGGTTCAACGGAGGATTGCCAGGACAGCCAGCGATAGGTGCCGTCTTTGCAAAGATAACGATTCTCGAATCCGGACAACAGGATGCCTTTGGCGAGATTGGCCCGGGCCTGCAGGGTGCGATCGCGGTCTTCGGGATGGATGAGGTCCACCACCGGACGGCTCAGCAGCTCGCTCTCTGACCAGCCGAGAATGCGGGTCCACGACGGATTGACCTGCTTGAAGTAGCCGTCGATGCCTGCGATGCAGAGCAGATCGAGCGATAGATTGAAATGGCGGTCACGGTCGGCGGTGATTTGGACAGGATTCACGAGATGGATTTGAGGCGGAGTAAAATAGCTCCATCGGTACATTTTAGCGAATAGCGAAATAGGAATTTGGATTCACCCATTTTTCGACATTCGTCGTGACCGGACTGACGAAACAAGGTTTTTCTTTCGAGGGGGGGCGGTGTTTCAAGGTATGGCTCTAAAGTGTAACCGATTTTCCCGGATAACTGTAACCTCAGTCCCCGGGCCCGGGCCTTTCTACTGATCTGTGTTTCGCAAAGAGAAAGTGTAAGGTTTCACGAAATTGCGGGAAAAAGTTTACACTCGATTGTCATCTGGAACGGTGTGCGATCTAGGGTGGTTTTCCTTTTATACGTGGAAGTGATTGGTTATAAGCACGTGTTTTCGCAGCAGGTGATTGTGGGTTATAACCTGCATTGGCGCATCATTGCCGATCGTATAACTTCACTCAAAATTATAGAACATGTCATCCGCTAATCGCCCTCGCTTTCTTTTCGCCGCTGTTTTTATCACTGCAATTCTGGCCAATTCAGTTTTTGCAGACGCATTTGATTTCTCTTACAATTTTGCCAACCAGCCCGTCACGGTTACGGGAACGTTGACCGGCACGCAAAATGGCAACTTTGTCACCGATGTTAATGTCACTTCGTTAATCATCAACGGATATTCAGTTTCCGGTACGATTTACACTTCTCAATACGCCCAGGGACTGGGCTGGATTAATTCTGGTCAGCCCATCGTTTCGTTCGACGGTAGTTTTAATAATTTTGGTTTCATCACGAGTGACGTCACGATTGGGGATTATAATAATAATGATGGTTTTTATATGATTACGTTCAATGGAGTGCACGAGGCTGATGCCTATCATTTTGGTGGTGGTTCTAACGTGCTTGTTACTGATGCACCGAGCCTCAATGCCAATTGGAGCCTGACGAAATCATCTTTGCCACAGTCAACTTCATCGGTACCGGATAGCGGTGCTACCCTTGCCATGGTCGGAGGTCTTTTCCTTACTCTCGCAGCATTTCGCCGCCGGATCGCCGCGTAAACCGAGCGGTCTTTTTTATTGCGCCCTTCCTTCACTGGCGGGGCTTTTTTGTGCCTGTACTGAATCGTCCGCGCGGACAAAAGACACACCGGCGAATGAGTGCGGATCAAATCGTCGCGGCCAAAAGCACCAGCGCCAAGACCCGGTCTGAGCGGTCTTAGGATTGCCCTAGCGCTTTCCGGTGGGGGCGGGCGGCAAGGTTCGAAGGTACGCCCAGATTGCTTTTAACTCGGTGTCGTTCATCAGTCCGAACGCTGCTGGCATGACTTCATTTAAGGGTGATCCGTCGGGTCGGGTACGTTTGCGCAGGGACATAATAAAATCGGCTTCCGACCATTTAGCCAAATCTCCGGCCGGAGTCAGGTTTTGGGCTGGTGGCCAATCGGGTGGGCCGATGTCGATCTTGCCGCCGGAAAGATTGGGCCCATGGCAACCGGTGCAACCGGCCGCGAGATAGTGGCCATACGCGACGGTGACTCCTGGTTGCACGGTCGCTGGACGTACTCCCGCATGATCGATCAATTCGGCGGAGAGTTTGATTTTTCCGGCCACCAGTAACCCGCGGGCAACTGGTCCGATGGTGAGCGGTACCGACGCACGATCCACCGGAGCCAACGCATTAATATAGGCGATCAGGTCACCCATATCCTGATCCGTGAATTCAGAGAAATCGGATGAAGGCATCAGGAACAAACCGCGGCCATCCGGCGCTACGCCGTGACGGATGGACCGCACCAAATCAAGATCGGTGAATGAAGCGGGCAGGCCACCCCGGCCGCGAGTAAGGTTGGGGCCGGAGAGTCGTCCCATCGCGGGATTGTCAATGATGGTGGCTCCGGCCAGATCAGCTCCATGGCAATCCGCGCAACCGCGAGTGGCCGCGATGTGCTGACCGCGCCCGAGTGCCTCGGACCCGGTCGGAATCACGACCGGTTGCACGCTCACTTGGTAGGACTTGTTCAGCTTCTGGTTGCTTAGAAGATAAACCGAAACGAGGGCGAGAGCGACAAGGGCCACCACCGTAGCGATGACATAGCCAACCAGCTTGAGCGCTTTCTTCATGCTGCGAAATCCACCAGACGGAGTTATTTTTTCAAGCCAGTTATGCGCGGATAACGGTTATTAATAGAAATGAGAAAAATCAGCTCCCCTGAATCGCCGGTCATTCAGTCGATGCGGTGAGCGGAGTGGCTGCTCTGCTGATGAATTAGTAAATCACGCCGTTTCGGTAAAAACCGGATCGCGAAAATCTCACGTCAGGGTTTCGGGTTCTTCGCCGGAACATCATCCGGTGCATTTTGGGATACGTCATTTCCATCTGCACTCTTTCCATTCGGCAGGACGTTATCCGGTTTCACCGAACCTTCGACGATCGGATTAAAGGCCTGAATGAAGCCGTGCCGGAACAAATTCGTGATCGTCGCAAACAAGCTCAGCTTCGCGTCACCGAATTTGCCTTCGAAAGGAATGCGGGTCGCCACTTGATCTCGGGATGAATTTTTGACCAGGGCAGCCATGACCGCGACCAGCTTTTCCCAGATCTGCGCGGCGATTCCCTTGTCACGGTCCCTGAGGTTTTTGAAATCGAGGTTTTCGAAAAACGGTTTCACATAACCTTGGAATCCGCCATCCTTGCCGGCCATTTCTCCGACGAGTTGAAACGTGCCGCGCCCTACATCCACGTTGGCGTAGGATAAGAGGGAGTCGTTCAGCGCTGGCAGATCCACGCGGTCCAGTTTCAGGCTCAGATGGAAATGAGGTTTATCCGCGAGGGGCTCTGCATTGAGCACCATATTTAGGTTTCCACCCCCGAGACTCTCGCCGTCGACAGTAATTTTTGCCGGCAATTCTCCTGCTTCGGATTCATGCGGGCGACTGCGCAGTCCGACGGCAGTCAGCCGCATGTGAGTGACGAAGAGGTCTACTTTCGGCTGCCTCGCGTTATTGATGTAACGGAGCAAGCCGTCGGTGATTTGCAGGTGGGTGATATCAATGG
>JANYFP010000154.1 GCA_025362555.1 Verrucomicrobiota bacterium | reverse complement strand
GTAGGCAGCGTGCTGGCACGCGCGGATTGGGTGGCGGATGGAGTGAGTGGTGAGAGCGAAGGAGAATCGGAGCGCGTGCCAGCACGCTGGCCTACGGGGAAACAGTTGTTTGGTTGGGCGGTTTTATCTCGGCGTTAGCCGTGCCAGAAGTTCATTGGCGGCTTGCAGGAGTTCGGCGTTGCCTTCGGTTGTAGCGGCTTTTTTTCCGCGGCGGACATACACGAGAGCTTCGGGTTCGCGGTGCAAATCGGCGAGGCGTTGGGCAAGTTCGAGGAGGAGTGACGCGTCGGCCGGGCCGCCTTCGGTTAGGGCATGCAGATAAATTACTAGGTTCTCGGCGTCGCCTTTCGCTGCGTAGAGTTGGGCGAGGCGCGAGTTGTTGTCAGCGTTCCGTGGTTGGGATTTCGCCGACTCTAGCATGAGGATTTCTGCGTCGGTTCCGCGGTCTGTTTGCTGATAGAGGCGCACGAGTTGCTCGAGTGCGGCGGTGTTCGATGGATCGCTGCGGAGGATGTCGCGCCACTGCTGTTCGGCGGCGTTGGTCTCGCGACCATGCATCAGCAGGGTAGCGTAGGCCATGCGGAGGTAGTTGTTCGTCGGCATTTTCTCCAGCAGGGTTTCGATCGTGCGTTTGCCTTTGGCGACTTGCCCGGTTTTGCCCCAAATGCCGACGAGGACCTGCCACGCTGGGAAATAGTAGGGATCCGTCTTGGTGGAATTAAGGAGCAGTTCCTCGGCTTCATTCGGCCGGTTGAAGAGCTGGAGCAAATTGGCTTTTTGGGTGACAAGCACGGCGGAGCGCGGTTGCAGGAGTATGGCGCGGTCGACGAGTTCGAGGGCGCGATCATAATTCCTTAAATCAAATTCGATGTTTTCGAGACGGATTAATAGGCTGGGATTTTCGGGATCGCGTTCGACGGCGCGGGCGACCTTTGCCTCGGCGGCGAGGAGACCTTCGTGGCTCATTGCTTGGCTGCGCGCCAGACCTGTTTCGCGTTTCAACTCGGTCTGATATTCTCCGAAGGTGAGCTGGTTCGTGAAGGGAGGTTTACCGGTCAGCTCTGCGATTGTGCCGAGCATCGTCAGCCGACCGTATTCGGTGTAGCCGAGGGCGTCGGCGCATTCGGCGGCGTTGAGCCAGCCGGCCTGAGTTGCGTTGCCCGAGTTCGGTATGAACGTGGCGCACGCTTCCGCGAGGAGGCCGCTGAGTCGAATATTTCCCTCCCAATTGAAGTGAACGTGTTCGAACAATGAGTCGTGTCCGCACAGTGGTTCCAGTGATGCGGGGTCCGAGCCCATGGCACGCGCCGCGTCGACGAGTAGCACGCTCGGTCCGGCTTCGCGGGCGATTCGTCGGATGATGTCGTTGAGCGGCGAATCAGGGCGAAAGCGCAGCGCGTCCCAGTGCAGTGCGGCGAGAAAATGCTGGCGCGCGGAGGCGAGGTCACCCCGTGCTTCGTCGAGCCGGCCCAGCATGAAATTTGTGTCCGCGTACTCGGGATCGATGCGGAGCGCTGCGGTGAAGTTGCGCAACGCGAGCTCGTTTTCTTCGAGGTTCCAAGCAAGCAGGCCGGCGTCGAAGGCGGTTTTCCACGCGGCGAGTTCAGCGGGTGTGAGATCCACCCGGTGCAGCGAGACAAACGGGGAGCTATCCTTGAGATTCGCGACGACCGTGGAGAGCACGGTTTTGCAGCCGGTGGCAGTGGCGAGTGCGATGATGTCGCGCAAGTTGCTTTCGAAATTAGCATAAACCGCTTTGAGTCGGGGATCGTCGCCGCGCACGGTATTTTGCGCGAACGTTTCCATGCCGCGCCATTCCACGGTCTTGGTTCCGCCGCTCCCATTGAAGCCGGAAATTAACCGAAGGAGCAGTTGTCCGGTGCGCGTGCTGCGGGCCCACACGCTGGCTCGGATCGCCCAGAGCGGTGGCATCGAGGCCAAATAGGCTGAGCCGGGGCCGTAGGGCCCGATTACCTCGTTGTTGCCCAGGTAGACGACGAATAAGTCCGGCTCAAAATCAGGCAATTGGCGTGCGACCTCGTAAACTACGTGCGAGTTGATCGCGGTGATGCCGAGATTGAAGACCTCGATTTTTTTGCCAGGGTAATGCGCGGTGAGCTGCGCTTGCAGTTGCGCGGCAAATCCGAAGCCGGGTTCCGGCATACCTTGGGCGGCGGATTCGCCGAGGACAAAGACGCGGACCGCGTTGGCCTCTTTGTGCTTCTTTAGCCGGAAATTGAGCGGGCGAATGCCGAAATGAGCGGGAAGAAATAGTTCGGTGAAGGTCGGGTTCGTACAATAGAAACCGGGTTTGTTGTCGTCGGGAATGAAGAATTCCGTGCGGGCCCCAAAGTGGACGATGCGCAGGGTTCCCTCGAGCAGGCAGAAAAATCCGAGCGGCATGCCGAGGATCAAAATCAATCGTAGCAGCCAAGTTGGTAAGCGGGAAGTTCGCGGATTTTTCGCTGGGTCGGAATGACGGGGAGGGGAAATCATGGAGGGGCAAAGGTGACGCTAGCGCCGCACCGATAATTTCGGAATCACCCCGGCGAATGGCAAGATTCATCATGGTTTTTTCGTGTGATTGCACAGTGCGGAACCAAATGAATTTCGTGCATCAATGCGCCTTGACTGTCCGTACCGGTATTTTGATTCATGGTCAGACGTTTTCCGCTATGAAAAAATACCTCGATGTCAGGTCATGGGCTCGCCTCAGTTTGTTTGCGGTGTTGCTGGCGGTTGGCTTGCGCGCCGCAGAAGCCGGTGACCGGCCGATTCAGCTCACCGAAAAATATGAGACGGTCATTCCGGTGCCACTGCAGTCGTTGTTGCTCGATAATCCGACGGTGCGGTATTTCGTCACGGTGAACGAGGAAGGCAAACTCGTCGATTATCTCGCCCTTGATGCGATGCACTTTGGATTGCTCGACCGGGCTGACGTGATTTTAAAGCAGGCGGTATTTTCCCCGGCGCTCGCCGCCGCGAAAGCAGTGCAGGCTTCCGGCGAGGTCACCCTTTATTTTTTTGACCCCGAGCAGCGCGCGCTCCGCAGTGGTTTGATCACCAGGCCGTTTGGTTTGAGTCAGACGGACGCCACCAGTCGCCGGGTCTATGAAACTTCCAAGGATCGCTTTGTCTATCGCCGCGCGGAGCCCGCCGAATTGGATCAACCGATCACAGAGCTGGAGACCAAGATTATGGTTTTAACGGATGCGAACGGCCAAACGGCTTCTGGCGCGTGCGTGGTCGATTTCTACATCGACCGACGCGGCGAAGTTCGCGCGCCTCGCATGGTGAGTTCCGATAACGAGACGGTTGCCCTCAGCGCGCTTTTGACTCTGCAACACACGCGTTACGCTCCGATCAGCCGCGCGAAAGGCACGCCCGCTTACGTGAAGGTCCGTCTGCCGATGAGTTTTGCACCCGTGGTCGCGGCGAAGCCGGCCGAGACAAAATAAATTTATGCTCAAGCCACAGAGGATCAATCGGGTGATAGGCTTGATCGGATCGTGCGCTGGGATTGGACCGAATGGCCGAGGCCGGTCGCGGTCGCGCTCCCGGCTGCATGAAGAGCGCCGGGCCGGCACCGATGCATTTTCGGCAACCTGACACTTTTTAAAATTTGCGCTCTTTTGTCATGGGGATCGGCATCACTTCTATTCTGCAATTCGCCCGCGTGGGTGGGGTTTGCTTGAGTCTGGCGGTGGTTGTCCGATTGCAGGCGGCCGAGCCGGCGTGGCAGGACGAATTTAACCAGCCATTGAACAGCGGTCCGGCGGCGGTGACATGGAGTTACGATCTCGGGGCGGGCGGGTGGGGCAACGCCGAGCTTGAGAACTACACCGCTGCGCGTGAAAATTCATTTGTGGCCGATGATCCTGCGGCGACGGATGGGCGCGTGTTGGTGATTCGCGCCGTCAAGACGGCTCAAGGCGGGTACACATCCGCGCGCCTCAAATCCACCGGCAAGTTTTCCACGCAATACGGACGGTTGGAGGCGCGGATGAAGCTGCCTCGTGGGCAGGGACTCTGGCCGGCATTCTGGATGCTTGGTGAGAACATCGCGACCGTGAATTGGCCGGAATGCGGGGAGATCGATATTTTGGAAGTGCTCGGACACCAGCCGGGCAAACTTTACGGCACGGCGCACGGGCCCGGCAGCGGCGGGCATTACGCCACAGGTTCTTCGATGACGCTGCTGAATGGCGCCTCATTCAGCGACGCGTATCACGTGTTCGCGATCGAGTGGATGCCGGGGAGAATTGATTGGTGGATGGATGATACGAAGTATTTTTCGCTCAAGGCGACGGACCTCGCGTCGGGCAATCGGTGGGTGATGGATGTCGGACCGTTCTTTGTGATTTTGAATCTGGCGGTGGGAGGATCGTGGCCCGGCAATCCCGATGGAACCACGGAGTTTCCTGCCGAGTTGCGGATTGATTATGTCCGGTATTACGCGCGCCTCCCTCGCTCGGCACTCTGGCCGATGACGCCGTCGCCGTAAAGCGGAAGTGCGGCAACGGTGTCGGCGAATTGCTGATCGAAGATAAATCGGGATAGGCTGGAGGATATTAGCCCGATGGTTGGGTCGGAGGAGCGGGGTGAAATTTGACGTGGAAGGTCTGCGGTTGTGGCACTGAGCGTGCTCGGGCAAATTGTCTGCGGTGAGGGTTGGTGACGGGCGCAGAGGAACCTTTAAAACCACTTGAGCGCGGGAATTCAGGGATAATATTGTCTATTGCCGCATTCAGGGATTCATTTGTGGCGAGTTAACCTCATCAACTTAATCATAGGAGAGTCATATGTTTATTCCTGATCGTTTGGATCGACGGCCACTCCGGTTCTCCGCTGCTGCTTTCTTCCCACTGGTATTTCTTCTTTCGATTTCCTTGGCCTACGGCGCTCCACGCATTTGTACGCAGATGCAGGACTTGGATGCGGGGCAGACGCCGCTTTCATCGTCTGCTTCGGCCCAATCGATCCGCGGATATAACTCATCAAGAATCGCGTTACTTAGGCAATGCTTGTGGGCACCGGGCAAGATACTGAAAGTGCTTTTCTTGGATGGTACGCCGGCAATTCAGGCCAAGGTTCGGCGCTATGCGCTGCAATGGAACCAGTATTCTGGCGTTAAGTTTCAATTTGTTTCCGAAGGTCCCGCCGAGATTCGCGTGACCTTTGTTGGCGATGTCGCGCAATCTTACATTGGTACTGCTTGTTTGGACTCGAAAATAATTGGGGCCACAATGTGGCTCGGTTTGCTCAATAATGATCCAGCGGACGACGAATATTCCCGGGTCGTGCTGCACGAATTCGGACATGCGCTTGGCTGCATTCATGAGCATCAGAATCCCACGGCCGGAATCCTGTGGAATAAAGAGGCGGTTTATGCGGCCTACGCCAAAGCTCCTATCTTATGGTCGGCTGCTAAGGTCGATCAGAATATCTTCCAGCTTTATTCGTCGACTACGACTCAGTTCACTTCGTTCGATGCTACCTCGATTATGCTTTATGCCATTCCGGCGGAATTCACCCTCAATGGTTTTAGTGTCGATTGGAATCGGGTGTTATCAGACACCGATAAGGCGTTTATCGCTGGGATTTATCCTCAGATTCCACCGAGCAACCTAAGTGCACCGAGCGGCGCAACGGTTGAGATTGGGATTAAATAGCTCGTCAGTTGCCTGATCTAAACCAAGAGGTGGGGCGGCAACAATTGATGCGGCATGGAGTCAGTTGACGGCGCGTGGGGTTATGGTTCTTAATGCCATTCCGTTTCGGTTTATGTTTGGCTGAATTTCTCCCCCCCCTCTATGAAAGTACTCCTCGGTCGTATTCCGGTTCTCGTTGTCGCTCTTTCGCTCGGCCTTTTGGCTGGCGTCGCCCATGCGGCGGATCCTGCTCCTCGGGAGCGGCTCCTGATGGACTTTGGCTGGAAGTTCCATCTCGGTAATGATTGGGGCAGTGCGCAAAATCTCGCGAAGGCCGGGTCGGGCTATGGTCCCACGACCACGAGTTTTAGTGACGCGAGCTGGCGTCGCGTCGATCTGCCGCACGACTGGGCAATCGAGTTGCCCTTTGATCGGAAGGCTGACGCGGCACATGGTTTTCGCGCGGTGGGCGCGGGATTTCCGGAGAACACTATTAATTGGTATCGCCGGACGTTCCCGCTGCCGTCAACCGATGCGGGTCGGCGACTTTGGCTGGAGTTGGATGGCGTGTACCGCGATTGCACCGTCTTTGTGAATGGCTGGTGCATCGGCCGCCACGAGAGCGGCTACAGCAGCGCGCGGTTCGATATCACCGACGTGGCGAATTGCGGTGGCGACAATGTCGTGGCGGTGCGCGTCGACGCCTCGCAAAACGAGGGTTGGTTTTATGAGGGTGCCGGCATCTATCGCCACGTGTGGCTGGTGAAGACGGCGCCTCTGGCCATCGCGCCCGATGGCGTTTATGTTTATAGCCGCTTCAAAGATAATGTGCCCGTGGGCCCAGCAGAAATTCATTTGCAAGCGACGTTGACCAACGCACTCAAGACGTCTGCGGAGGCTTCCGTTTCGTGGGAAATCTTTGCGCCGGATGGAAAGAGCATGGCGCAGGCGAAGCAGACAGCGAAGGTCAATGCGGCGGGCGAGGTCGATGTGGTGCAAACGGCGCAATTGGTCGCGCCGGAGTTGTGGTCGCCGGAGACTCCACGGCTCTACAAATTGGTCACGACAGTAGCGAGTGGCGGGCAGGTGGTCGATCGGAAGGAGACGGAATTCGGCATTCGCACTTTCGGAATCGACGCGGAGAAAGGTTTTATTCTAAACGGTCAGCCTTACGTGCTCAAGGGCACGTGCAATCATCAGGATCACGCCGGCGTCGGCGCTGCATTGCCCGATGGCTTGCAATATTTTCGCATCGCGAAGCTGAAGGAGATCGGCTCGAACGCTTATCGCAGTGCGCACAACGCGCCGACCGCAGAACTGCTCGAGGCGTGCGATCGGCTTGGCATGTTGGTGATGGATGAGAATCGTCTTGTGAGCAGCGATGCCGCTCACCTGAAATGGCTCAAGGAACTGATTCTGCGCGATCGCAATCATGCCAGCGTGGCGATGTGGTCAATTGGCAATGAGGAGTTTTCCATTCAGAGCACCCCGTCGGGCGGGCGCAGTGCGGCCACGATGCAGGCCTTGGTCAAGTCTCTCGATGCGACGCGTCCGGTGACATGCAACGCGGCGGTCGGAAATGATTTCACGGGCATCAATCCCGTCATCGAAGTGCGCGGGTGGAGTTACCACATCGGCAAGGATAACATGGACGCTTATCATGCCGCTCATCCGTTGCAGCCGAATGTCGGCAGCGAGCAGGGGAGTACGGTCGGCACACGCGGCATCTACACCGTCGATCCCGTGCGCGGCTACGTGACGGCCTACGATGACAACGCCCAAGAGTGGTCAAATACCGCGAAGCAGTGGACGGGTTTCTTTGCGACGCGTCCGTGGCTTTCGGGTGGTTTTGTTTGGACCGGCTTCGATTATCGCGGGGAGCCGACGCCTTACACTTGGCCGTGCATCAACTCGCACTTTGGCATCTTTGATACCTGCGGATTCCCCAAGGATAATTTCTGGTTTTATCAATCGTGGTGGACGAGCCAACCGGTGCTGCATCTGTTGCCGCACTGGAATTGGGCCGGTCGCGAAGGGCAGGAAATTGATGTGCGCGCGCTGAGCAATTGCGACGAGGTTGAGGTGTTTCTTAACGGCAAGAGCCTCGGTCGTCAGGCCATGCCGCGCTACTCGGAATTGAAATGGACGGTGGCCTACGCGCCCGGGACGCTCTCGGCCAAGGGTTACACGGGCGGAAAGCTTGTGGCTGAATCGAAGGTCGAGACGACGGGCACCGCTACGACGGTGCAATTGACGGCGGATCGCGCGGTGATCAAGGCGGATGGTGAGGACGTGTCCGTCATCGCGGTATCAATTGCTGATGAAAAGGGCCGTATCGTGCCGGTCGCGGGCAATGCCGTGAGTTTCGAGCTCGAAGGGCCAGGGCGGATTATTGGCGTGGGTAATGGTGATCCGAGTTGCCAAGAGCCGGACAAGTATTTTGCCAGTCCGGTAATCCGGACCATTCCGCTCAACGATTGGCGCTGGAAAGACGTGGCGGATCCGTATGCGGCTAATCTGCCCGAGGCGGCGGTTGAATTCGACGATGCGGCGTGGATGAAAGCGGATGTGATGGTGGAGAGCGGCCCGGTGGGTTCGCGGGGGCGGGCGGTGTTTCGCTCGCGTTTCGTTGTCACGCCGGAAGCGCTGACGGCAGCGGGAATCGAACTTTGGTTCGGCAAGCTCGAAGGTGATGTTTCGGTGTATTTGAATGGTCAGAAAATCGGCATCGGCGGTAACGCGGCTTCGCCGTCAATTTTTGAAGTGAAGGCAAAATTGCATGTGGGTGCGAATACTCTCGCGGTGACGGTGGCGAATTACGGTGAGGCTGCGGGCGTGAACAAAGGCGTGCAATTGCGTTTAGTGGATGCGCCGCCGCCGGTCGCGTGGAGTCGTAGTGTGTTTAACGGTTATGCGCAGGTCATTGTTCAATCGATGAAGGTGCCCGGCACGATCAAAGTGACCGCGCGTTCCGTGGGTTTGAAACCGGCGACAATGGAAGTGGCGACAAAGCCAGTCGCCCTGCGGGCCACGCTGCCCTGAGCCGGAACAATGCAATGGGTGGTGGAGCGGGTTGACCCCAACCCGCTGGCTCAAGATCGAGAATCCTGAAGCGCCTTGGGGTCAAGGCGCTCCACCCACGGAACGCGGATTACAATCACGCGAGTCCCTGAACAACGGGACCCGACGGCCGAGCTCGTGAATTGCCGTTATGCAGCGCCTTTGGTTGCCACGTTCATTTTCAAATGGGTCTTCCTGCTTACTGCGGTGCGGGAAAGCTCTCGCGGAAAGAAAAGGACTCCGGCGACGGTCCGTTCTTCGCAAGTAGTTCCAAGCGTCGTTTCCCTTCTTCGACGGTGGGGATTTGTCCGGCGGGGATCCACCAGAGGGCAAAATTGGGGCCGGTCATTTCATGGAACCATTCCTTTCGTTTCCGGAAAACGGCGGCGTGCGAGTTTCGATAAGTGTATTCTTTCAGCGCCTCGGCGCTCGTCCAAACCGACATGTTCACGATGATCAAGGGATCCTCGTACGCTCGGATGCTGGTGGCATCACCGCCATCTGATTTCAAACGCCAGACAAACCCAGGTGAGGCGTCGGCGAGGGCGTTGATCGTATCGAGCAGATCGACAAAGCCGCGCATGACCGGTGAATCGAGCGGGGCCTTGCAGTGAGCGATATTGATTTGGGCGAGCTGAGTGGGGAGGGACATGGGTTGAAGTTAGGCAGATATTGAGAAATGCAAATTGCCTGAGCCAACGACGGCCATGCGATTGGGTTAGTATCATCCTAGAAAACGCAGTTGAACCACGAATTGCGGATGTCGCTTCGCTCGGTAACACGAATGCTCACGGATATTTAATCGAATACAAATCAGGTTCCTCGCTGTTTTCGATGGGTGGAGGTGCGGAGAGCAACCGAAACGAACGCCAATCAATCAAGGCAGGTTTACCGCTAATGAGTTTCGCCCATAAGCGAAACTTTAGAATACCCCTTCGACTCATCGTCTCCGGTGTGGGTTTCGGGGAGTCTGCTAATCGCAGACGCAGTGGGCACGCCTGCAATTAGCAGGTCCTCCGAAACTCAATGGCGGAGACGATGCGTCGAAGCCGCACTTTCAAGGTTTCATCCATTGATGAAACCAATGAGCGGTTTAACCCTCCGGGGCTTTGGATATGGGTTCGCATTTACCCACCGGAAGTAGCGAGGAACCACAAATCTGTGATAATTCCCTGCGCGGGTGAATGGATTTGAGCCTGAATTCCTCTCTGAATTAATTCTGTATCCGTGGTAGTCTGGGAAATCTTGGGTTCATTTGAATCGGATGCAGTGTGAAATTCAGGATCATTGGGCTATTGGTGGGAAATTGAATTACGGGGCGCAGGCTGAGGGGGCGGAATTTTAACGCGGAGGACGCGGAGTTCGGAAGGGGAGTTGATCCCGCTGCCCTGCATTCGACAGGCGAATTTTGCGGCTGGTTTGAGTTCGAGACGTTTGCGCGCACAGGCAGGCAGAGCGACTTTGCCTTGCCCACCGTCGAGGAAATCGAAGCGAAGTTGGCGCTGGCGACCGCCAGTCCGTCGCCTCCGAAAATACGACGAAAACATTGCACAAGTTGCCGAGACCGAAGAAACCTATGGAGTCGAAGTCATGCCGCCCCCGCTACGACTGCCCTCACAAAAATCATTCAGCGATGCCCGCTAAATCACGCCAATCCACTCCGGTAAAAGTGTCGGAGGCACGGCTCGCCCGAGGTCGTAGTCGGCCCGAGGCTATTTTTCCTGTTGCTCCGCTCGCCGCTGCATTGCCTGCGACCTACGCCGCCACGCTGCAGGAAATCAAGACTCACCTTCGCCACGCTCGCCTTCGCGCGGTTCTCGCCGCCAATCCGATCGTTATCGAAGCCTATTGGAAAACCGGGAAAATTATTCTCCTTCGGCAGCAGGAAGCCGTCTGGGGCGCCAAGGTGATTGATCGTCTCGCGGCCGATCTCAAGGAAGCATTTCCCGACATGAGCGGACTCTCCTCGCGAAATTTGCTGGCGATGAAAGTATTCGCCCGTGAATTCCCGGTGGCTCCAATTACGCAACAAGCCGTTGCGCAATTGCCCTGGGGGCACGTCCTCCAGATCATGCAACGGCTGAAAGCTCCCGCAGCCCGTGAATTCTATATTCGCGAAAGCCTCGCCCATGGCTGGAGCCGCAGCATTTTGGAAATCCAAATCCAAAATGAGGTCCACCTCCGAACGGGCAAAGCCCAGAACAATTTCGCCCGCACCATGCCATCGGCGGACTCCGACTTGGCGACGCAACTTTTCAAGGATCCTTATCTCTTTGATTTCCTCGGCACCGCCGATCCTCGCCGCGAGGCCGAGGTGGAGCAGGCCCTCGTCGATCACGTACAAAAATTCCTCCTGGAGCTGGGCACCGGTTTTGCATTTGTCGGTCGGCAAGTGCGCCTCGAAGTGGGCGGTGAAGACTACCCGCTCGATCTCCTTTTTTATCACCTCCGGCTTCGTCGTTATGTGGTCATCGAATTGAAAGCTCACGCCTTTGCCCCCGGTGATGTCGGACAACTCAATCTCTACCTGTCTGCCGTGGACGATTTGCTGCGCCACACTGACGATCAGCCCACGATCGGCCTTTTGCTCTGTCGGAAAAAGAACAAGCTCGTCGCGGAGTATGCCCTGCGCGGGCTGGACCAATCCATCGCCGTCGCGGCGTGGCAAACGCAACTCACCGAATCCCTGCCCGAGGAATTGCGTGGCAGTCTGCCCACCGTCGAGGAGATCGAAGCCGAGTTGGCTGGCGACCTTTCGCCCGTCTCTCCCGAAAAGACCCCGAAAGCATTGCACGAGTTACCGAGAGCGAAGAAACAAAACCGGTCGAAGTTATGAACCTCCTTAGTTGATCAGTTGAATGTCGGGTAAATTCGCGCGCACCTGCGCAACGTCGCGGCAAGTCTCGAGCCGCTCAACTACGATTGCCAACGGTTCGGCCCAGATTTCGGGCAGGTCGCGCTCAGCACGTTCTCTGACGTAAAATGCCAGCGACTCTATGGGCGGGTGAAGCTCTGCGGCTACTCCGAGTTTGTTGCCTCGTGCATCGATCCGGAACCATCCATGCGATTGGAGGAAAACAGCGTTTAGACCGTGAAGACAGTAAGGAGGACCGGACATGCCGGTTGATAAACGTTGATAACAAAGACCCGCGGGAATTTTAATCGCCCGGAGGAGGGCGGCGAGCAGGTGACTCTTGGCGTAACAATAACCGGTGCCATGGTGAAGGACGTCCGACGCGCGACATGTTACCGGGTTCAAATTGAAGTCGCCGCTATGTTTGATTTGATCGCGCACGAACTCGAAGCAGCGCTTGGTCATTTCAAGTTCTGATTCAGCGCCCTGCGCCAAATCAGCTGCGGCCGCTGCAACGTTGGGGGTTTCGAAGTCGATGTATTTGCTGGGCGTCAGGTAACGGTGCATGGCATCTGAGACGGAGTAGTAACGGAGGATTTGGCGATAATGGAATGGGTTGGTGATGGCAGTCCCGCCGTACTTCCAGGTAGGCCTCATTCAGCGCGTGACCTGCATCGGCTTTACGCGCTGGCCGTCTTTGACGCGGTCGCCGGGGTAGAGAATTACTTCGTCGCCTTCAGCCAGGCCACTCTCGACTTGGATGGCGGTGCCGCTGCTGCGGCCGGCTTTCACGGGTATGAGTTCGGCGCGGCCATGGCGCACCACAAAGGCGGCCCAATCGGTCGCGCGCCGGAAAATTCCGGAGGAGGGCAACTGCAACACGTGATCGTTTTCCCAGGCTACGATGTGGGCCTCGACCCGGAAGTTGTCGCCGAGTGTGCGGCGTTGCTCGATCGGGGTGGTGATATCGACGACCACATTCACGCGCTGTTCTTCCACGCCGAGTGCGGAAATTTTGGTGAATGCGGCGGGCTCGACCAAGCGCACTTTTCCTTCGAGCGGAGTGGCACCGCCCCATTGCTCGAGTTCGACTTTGGCTCCGGGCACGAGTGCGGCGCCGTCGCGCGAAAGCATTTCCACCACCACCTCCAGATCGGTGGGATCACCGATTTCCAAAAGGGGCGTGCCTTGACTCACCGCGCGCGAACTTTCCTGAAAGACGTGGAGAATACTGCCACTCGCCGTGGCTTTTACGGCCACCGGATCGGTTTTGATGGCGGCGTCGGTCGGCGTGACTTCAGCGAGTTCGGCTTCGACTTGGCGGAGCGCGCCTTCGGCCGAAGCGACTTCGCGCGCGGCGGCATTTTCACGCATCTGGGCGCTTTCGAGATCTTGTGGCGAAATGGTTTTGGCCTCGTACATCTGCCCGATGCGACGGAGCTCGCTCTTCGCGAGTTCGTGCGAGTTGTGGCTTTTTTCGAGGAGAGTGATGGCGGAGATGCGTCGGGCTTCGGCGAGAGCGCGGTTGCGGGCATCGAGCGGGGACGCGGGCAACGGATCGATGATCGCCACGACCGTGACGCCCGCTTCAACGGCGGCACCGGGCTTGAAGGAGATGCGGCGCAGTTGGCCGCTGACAGGAGCGGAGACGACGTAGCGTTGGCGGATGCGGGTTTTCCCCTCCTCGCTCACGGTGGCGCGCAGTGGACCGATGACGGCGCGCGCGGTCTCCACCGGGGCGGGTTGTGGCTGCAGGCCGAGTGCGATCAACGCGATCACCAAGGCGGCGATCACGTACGGCAGCCAACGGCGTTTAGGTTTTTTAGACGAGGGAAGAGCGGTCATGGAAAAGAGACGTTGAGGAGAAAATGAATGCAGCAGAGGTTGCCCACGAAACACACGAAATACACGAAAGTCGGAGAAGGAAAAGGATCGAGGGAATAGCTATTGCTGAAGTAGATCCAGACCCTGCAACCATCACATTACTCTGTCGGGTTGTTTTCATTTCGTGTGATTCGTGGGTAAATTTCATTTGGGCGTTAGGAAGCAATACAGCAGAGGTGGCCCGCGAAACACGCGAAATGAGGGAAAATTGACGGAGGGGAAATAGACGGTGCGTGGATGCGACAGTAGATAATGAGGTAATAACCTGAAGCACTTTCAAAACTGCCTGCTTTACGTTTACGGCGCTTGATTCCGCGTTAACCCAGAGGCACGGCGCAAGCACCGGCCCTACATTCGAGATTTTATAAGTAAACTTTTGCCGATTCCCGCGATTGGTCGTTTTCATTTCGTGTCTTTCGTGGGCAAATTTTACTCCGGGGCTTTCAAGGCGCCGATGAGGTCGAGCTGTTTCAGTTTGCGCAAAACCACCAGCGAGGAAAGGGCGGACGCGATCGCCACGACGGTCACGGCAAACGTGTACGTGTAGGAAGTAAACACGAGCGGCAGTCGGACGGTTTCCGTGTTGACGGAATGAATGATGAGGGTCGCCAGGAAAGTACCGAGCGTCAGTCCAACGGGCACGGCAATGAGCGCGAGTACGCCGAGCTCGATCACGATGACAGAGCCAACTTCGCGCTGGGTCATGCCGATGACGCGGAGGGTGGCGAGTTCGCGGGCTCGCTCGGCGAGAGTGATGCGGGCGTTGTTGTAGATCACCCCGAATGCGACGATGACGGCCATCGTGAGGTACAAGGTGGTGAGCATGCCCATCATCTGCGCGGTGGTGTTGCGGAAACTGGTGCGCAACGTTTCCTTGATTGAAATCCAACTGATGCGCGGGATCGTTTTGATGGCATGGAGAAATTCGGCGCGGCGCGTCATGTCGATGGTGACACTGGCGCCGCTGATGACATCGCCTTCGCCGAGAAAGCGGTTGATGGAGCTGCGGTCGAGATAAGCCGCGATGCCGGTGAAGTCTTCCGCGAGGGCGGCGAGCCGGAACGGACGTACGGGGCGCCGGCCCTCGAGCGCTTCGACGATGAGATCATCGCCGACTTCTGCGCCGAGGGCGTCGGCGAGTTTGGCGGAGACGATGAGGCTGTCGGAGGCAGGCGTGATTTCGCGACCGGCGTAATCGATCGCGCGGCTGTGTTGGGCGCCGGCTTCCAAACTGCGCAGACCGATCTGCCGACTTTTCCCGTGGAAGTTAATGCGTACGGCGACAGCGCGGGACGGCTCCACGTGGATCACGCCGGGGAGGCGTTCCAATTCGTGGGTGATGCGCAGGGAGGAAGGCTCGGCGATGCCGAGGTTGAGGTCCTGGCGCTGCACGACGTCCCATTGGTTATCGAGAATGTCGGCGATGCCGGATTTAAGGGTGTTGGGCAAAATCAGCAAGGCGGTGGCGAGGGCGAGGCCGGCCACGGTGAAGAGGGCTTGGGCGGGCCGGCGTTCGAGGTTGCGCACGGCGATGCGCGAGGAGTGGGAGAACCATCGGCCGAGTCCGATCCGTTCAAAGAGCGAAGCGCGAAAGTTGGCGGGTGGTTCCGGGCGCATGGCTTCCGCTGGCGGGAGTTTGGCGGCTTTGCGCACGGCGCCGAAGACGCCGGTGACGACGGCGGCGAGGCCGACGCCGAGTGCGACCACGACGGAGAAACGGTCGATTCGAAAATGCAGGTCGGGGAAACGGAAGAAAAATTCGTAGAGCCGAACCATCCACCGACCGAGGAGTGCGCCACCAATTACGCCGCCGATGCAGCCCGCCAGGCCGATGGTGCCGGCAAATTTCAGGTAGTGGGTGACGATTTGTCGGTTGGAAAAACCGAAGGCTTTCAGGATGGCGATCTGCTCGCGTTGCAAGGCGAGCAGGCGGGAGAGCACGGCGTTGGTCATGAACGCCGCTACGCCGAGAAAGATGATGGGGAATCCGATGGAGAGAATCGTGAGGACGCGGATTTCATCGGAGACGCGGATGTGGGAGGGATGGTCTTTGCGGCCGTAGGCCCCGAGTCCGCCGTAGGGTTTGAGTAACTCGTCGACAGCGGCAATGACCGGTTCGGGGCTGGCGCCGGGAGCGAGCGCGAGCGACACGTGGTTAAACGCGCCATAGAGATCCCAGGCGGTGGCGACTTCTTTGTAAGGCATCCAGAAGATGCCGTAGGTGCGGTTGTCGGGCAGAGCGGCCCCGGGGCGGGATTCAAAAATATATTCCGGCGAGAGCACGATGCCGGCGATGCGAAATTGCTGGCGGCGGCCGTTCAGCAGAAGCGTGAGGGAGTCGCCGGGCTCGAGTTTGTTCGCGAGTGCGAAGGCTTCGCCGACGAGTAATTCGCCGCGGGAACTGGGATTGAGCCAGCGACCGCGACGGAGGAAGAGGCGGTTGAGTTCGGGCTCACCGTAGTCGGGCAGGGAGCGCACGAGGCCGCTCGCGGGTTCGTCGAGGCTGGGGAGGTCGAGCGTGACTTGGCCGGAGATATCGGATTGGACGCCGGCGACTGCGGGGAGCGCCGCGATGCGATCGATAATATAATTGGGGGCGCGTTTAAGGGAGGCGAAGATTTCGGCGAAGCGATTACTGCGGTAATAATCAGCGCGGGTATCATCGAGGGAATGGATGAGGCTGCGCGCCATGATCATCATCGCGAGACCGCACGCCATCACGAGTGCGACCGCGACGGCCTGGCCTTTCAGGCGGCGCAGGTCGCGAAACAGTTTGCGATCGAGGTGGGCGATCATCGATCAGGAGGTGGCCCACGGAAGACACGGAAGACACGGAAAGGGGGATCGGGGAGTGCAAAGTGAAAGAGAGGCGCTGGCGGTGAGCTTTTTGTGGGAGCAAGCTCGCTCCCACAAAGGCAACTTAAGTGATGGCGTGGGTGGGTTTTCATTCCGTGTGTTCCGTGTATTCCGTGGGCAACTCTTCTGGTTACCATTTAAGCGTCGCTGGTGCGGCGCGGACTTTGTTGCGGTGTTCGCTGAGGACACGGCCGTCCATGAAGTGGATCACGCGGTCGGCCATGTCGGCCATCACGGCATTGTGGGTGATGATGACGGTGAGGGTGCCGAGTTCGCGGTTGGCGCGCTCGATGGCTTCGAGGACGACGATGCCGGTCTTGACGTCGAGAGCGCCGGTGGGTTCGTCGCACAGCAACACGGCAGGGCGTTTGGCGATGGCGCGAGCGATGGCGACGCGTTGTTGTTCACCGCCGGAAAGTTGGGCGGGAAAATGATCGAGTCGTGCGCCGAGTCCCACCATGTGGAGAGCATCTTCTGGAGCCATCGGGTGGTCGGCGATCTCGGTGATGAGGCCGACGTTTTCGCGCGCGGTCAGGCTGGGGATGAGGTTGTAGAATTGAAAAATAAAACCGACGGACTCGCGGCGATATTGCGTGAGTTGCTCTTCGTTGGCGGTGGTCAGGTCGGCGTCGCGGTAGCGCAATTCGCCAGAAGTGGGGAGATCGAGACCGCCAAGTTGATTGAGCAAGGTGGTCTTGCCGGAGCCGGACGGGCCGAGGAGGACGATGAGTTCGCCGGAGTTGAGATCGAGGTCGACGCCGTCGAGGGCGCGGACTTGCGCGGTGCCTTCGCCGTAGATTTTGGTCAGCCCGCGGACGTGAAAAACTTTGCTGCTACCGTGGGGGCCAGTGGTCGGGTGGGATGCGGTGGCGTGGGTGAGATTCACAGTGGGGGAAAGTGGTTTGTTAGGCTACGTACGATTTACGGAGGTGCAAACACAAGAAGGAGGGAGAGATACGCGGCGTTTTTGATGAATTCGACGGATCGATTCATCCTAGAAAATTCAGATGAGAAACCGCTTATCTAGGCTAGAGCGGTTTCAATAAAACCATGGCCGCTGCGTTTCGATGTAGGGCCGCTGCTCTTGTCGGGTCGTAGCCTGGCGAAGGCCGATGCGACGGCCTAGACGTGCGAACCCAGACACAACCCCACCCAGCGAGGCCGCCGCAAGCAGCGGCCCTACACCAATAGTCGGCTACACTATTATTTAATATGCATTAGCGCTGATTAGCGAAAATTGGCGGTTAACTGACTGCGGAGTTTAAAGGCGGCGAGGCTGTTTGGGGTGATTTAAAGGTGGATTGCTTGCCGCGCTTCGCTGAGGCCTGGGTTCAGTCGATGGCTCGGGATTTGGTGGATTTCCATTTCGGGTGTATAGTGTCGGTGCTCCCGAACGGGGTGTTTTATGGATCGGATATTTTCCAATCGTGCCGCCGGTGGTCGATGCTTGGCGGACAAATTGGCGGTGTACTTAGCACGGCCTGGGTTGATCGTGCTGGCGGTACCGCACGGCGGGGTGCCGGTGGCGGCGGAGGTGGCTCATCGGTGGCACGTTCCGCTCGATGTTTTGGAGGTGCGCAAATTTAATGCGCCGGAGGATTCCACGGCGGCGGCGGCGCTGCTCCCAGAAATTTGTCTGCCCGAATCTGCGCGGGGCTCGCGGGGCTTTTCCGGTCTGGGATTGGCTTGGCGCGAATCTACCCCAGTGGTTCGGTCCCCGCTAAATCGTCGGCGGAAATTTTTGCCTTTCAGTGCGGAGAAGATCGAGCCGTTTAGTCCTGAATTCGGGTTTGGCGCGGTCGCGTCGGGCGATTTTCGCGTGCTCAATCGGGCGGCGCCAAATGCGGCGGTGGTGAAGCGGGAAGTAATCGAAGCGGTTACCGCGCGAGAGCTGAAAGTATTGCACCGGCGTGAATGGGTGCACCGGCATGGCCGGCCGGCGTTGGAACTGCGCAATCGGACGGTGATTTTGGTGGATGATGTCATTGTCACCGGCTCGACCATGCGCGTGGCGGTGGCGGCGCTGCGGGAGGCGGGGGTGGGCGCGATCATTGTCGCAACGCCCGTGGCCGCGCGAGAGGCTTACATGGAATTGCGCGATCGCGTGAATGGATTTGTGACGCTGCGTCTGCCACGGGAATTTGGCCGGATCGGGCATTATTATACTGATTTTGAATCCGTGTCGGATGCGGCGGTGCGGCGGCAGTTGGATTTCGCGTGGCAGGAAAATATTGCGGTGACGTCCGGGTCTGATGCCTCTTGATTGAGGGCGATGAATCGAACTGACCGACTGGTGGCGATGGTGCTCTTCTTGCAAGGCCGGAGGGTCGTGCGGGCGGAGGATTTGGCGGCGCGTTTTGAAATCAATATCCGCACCGTTTATCGCGACATCGCGGCGCTGGGCGAAGCCGGCGTGCCGATTTCAGGTGAAGCGGGCGTGGGTTATTGTTTGATGAAGGGCTATCAGTTGCCGCCGGTAATGTTTACGGCGGAGGAAGCATCGGCATTTTTCGTGGGAGGAGAACTGGTGAAACAATTCACCGATGCATCGTTGCAAGGACCGATGGCGTCGGCGCTCGACAAACTGCGGGCGGTGTTGCCGCGCGAACGGCAGGACCACGTGGAGAAATTGGTCAGCCGGACGATCGTGCGCGGGCGGGTGGGGCGGGCGATGCCGGATTTGGCGGCGCAACGGTGGATGGTGACGGTGCAGCAGGGCGTGGTGTTGCGGCGCGTGCTGCGCCTGACCTATCGCGGACTCGAGCGGGACGAGGATACGCAACGCGAGGTGGAGCCGCTCGGCGTGGTGTTTTATGGTGGTTCGTGGACGATGGTGGGATGGTGTCGCCTGCGGAAAGACATTCGGAATTTTCGGGTTGATCGGATCCGGCGGTTGGAATTGTTGCCGGTGAGTTTTGAAGTGCGGGAAGGTTTTTCGTTGGCGGAGTACATGAATCGTCCCGACATGAGTGGTCAGACTCCAGTGCGGGTGTGGTTTCATGCGCACGCCCAGGAGCGTGCGCAGCGCGAAAGCTACGCGACGTTGATTGAGGAGAAGCGGCGCGACGGCGGGGCGGAATTCACGTTGTACTCCTATTCGTTGGAATGGACGGCGGAGTGGTTGTTGTCGTTTGGCGAGAGGGCGGAGGCGGTGGCGCCGGTGAAATTGCGTGAGCTCGTGCGGACGGCGGCGGAGAAAATTGCGGCGAAGCACCGGTGATGGAAGAGGGGAAGTGCGGAATTGACGGAAGTTGTCTCGCGAAGGATTTTAAGGGAGCGAAGGTTCGGAAAATCGGATGGCTCGGGCGTCGTTTCAGAAAGGTAGCGGCAGGCCTGCGTGCCTGCCGGCTCCGTGTGCGCGCGCAATATGCGCGTGCGGCCCCCGATCCCACAGGCACAGAGGCCTGTGGCTACGTACGGAAGCCGAGCATTGTTCGTGGTGGGTGATTTCGCTCCTGACATACCGTTGTCAGGAAGGTACGGTAGAATGGTCGGCAGCTTACGTTCCATGTGATTAGCGGACTCTGCAATCTGACCAGAAATCGCGGTTCACTCACGAAACACGAAACATTCAATCCTCACTCTTATGCTTAAAGTCACCGGCATTGCTTTCGCAATTTATCACGTCACCGACGTCGCCCGCGCGCGCAAGTTTTATGGCGAGATCCTGGGGTTGAAAACCTCCATGGACATGGAAATTGCTCCAGGTCTGTGGTGGGTGGAGTATGACATTGGCGGGCCCAGTGCGCTGGCGATTACGAATTATGAATCTCCGGCGATGAATGCGACAAAGAGCCCGGGTATTGCTTTGGAAATCACGAATTACGATGAGGCCCTGGCGGAGCTGCGGGCCGCAGGAATTGCAATCACCTGGGGACCGAACGAATTTCCCGTTTGCCACAGTTTCGCGATCAAGGATCCGGACGGTAACGATCTCTACCTCCATCAGCGGAAAGCACGCGCCTGATACCAACGATTCTCATGAAGATCCGCACGGTCTCGGTCTCAGTGTCTGCGCCGCGCGACACGGTTTATAATTTTCTCGCCGACATAGAGAATTTCCCAAAGTGGGCTGGAGGATACTGCGAATTAATAGAGCTGCGCCGCGACGGCTGGTTGGCCTACACCGTTCAGGGTGAAATGATCGTGGAATCGGAGGCGGATGATGGCACCGGGGTCATCGATATCCGGCTTGGAGCGTTGGCAGATAGACTCGACGTGTTTCCGTTGCGCGTGTGGCGACTTTCGTCGAATGAGACGGTCGTCAGTTTCACCTTCATCCAGTCGCCGGACCTGTCGGATGAAGTCCATGATAAGCTCTATCAATCGTGGCTCATTGATCTGCAGGGATTCGCTTGGCGTTTCGGCGGGGGAGAAATCCATCTGCCGGGAGCGGAGGGGCGATTCAGCGCCGTGGGCCGAAATTAAATCCGGCGGTTACCGGGAAGTACTTCCATCAGTTATGCCCAAGAAAATTGATTTCCGGAAAGTAATGAAACCATGATACCAACCTTCGGCCACTACCGTTGGAGAAGTTGAGCTTCCCGCCCTGAATTATTTGATGATTGATGGAGTCGGCGACCCGAATACGTCGCCGGAGTATAAAGCGGCCGTCGAAGCATTGTTTACCGTTTCATATACGCTCAAGTTCATGGTCAAGCGGGGGACGGTCGCGGTTGATTTTGGAGTGATGCCGCTGGAGGGGTTGTGGTGGGCCGATGATATGACGGCGTTTTCTGCGGCAGATAAAGCACGTTGGAAATGGACCATGATGATTTTGCAGCCTGAACTGATTTCGGCGACGATGGTTGAGGCCGCACTCGGCGACGTGAAGCGGAAAAAGAATCCCGCGGCCTTGGAGCGAGTGCGATTTGAGTCTTTCACTGAAGGGCGCTATGCTCAGATTATGCATCTTGGAGCTTTCAGCGAGGAGGGGCCGACGGTCGATCGGGTCCATCAGTTTATTAAAACTTAGGGTGATAAGCTCTGCGGCAAGCATCACGAAATTTATCTGAGTGACATCAGGAAAGCGGCACCCGCCAAGTGGAAGACGGTGATCCGCCAGCCTTATTGTTGAGTTCGAAAAATGTTGTTGCGCGAAATGGACCAAACACGGCCTGATGCAGCGGAGCGGTCGTTTGAATGAAAGTTCGGATAGGTTGGCTCTTTGGGGTGGATGGAGCTTGTCGGGGCGTGCATTCTGCAGGGTGAGCGCTGTGAAAATAAGGTTCGCCGTCACGGTACAAAACCGCTTAGGTCTTTAATTCCTCCATTGAAGACCAAACCCCATGCTTCCGCCATCATTGATGGCACTCTTTGCCAACTTAACCGTCGCGGCATTCGGTCCGTGGCGCATGCGCCGCTCGGTTCGGCGGTGGTTGAATTTCGGCAGGGAGGATTGCACTTCTACGTGCGGGAACATCCGTTCGGGCTGCTGCCCGGGATGGCGAATTTGTACTGTCTCGATGCGAATCTTCGCCTTTGTTGGATGGCGGCTTGGCCAAATATGGCTGATCCGTGTGCTGCGATTCTCGGGGAAGAGGGCGGTGTCCTGGTGACCCAATCCGCGTCGGGCATGATGGTGCGGTTGGATGCCGGCGATGGCCGCTTGCTCGGTTGTGAGCAGGCGATGGCCGTGGCGAGTTAAGCGGGGATGAGGTGGGGGTGGTGAAGTTGAGGGTTGAGTGCTGAGATCGAACCAAGCGCAACCAGTGGAGCGCTCCGTTAGTGTGGTCACGTCTTGATTTTACTCTACACTCTCTCGTCTTGTTTGAGAGGGCGCTCATCTCCCAACTCTGAACTCTCAACTGAATTATTCCTTCTCTCGTGTTTCTTCCGGCAACCACCAGGCCCAGATGGCGGCGGCGAGGGCGAGTAGACTGGAGTATAATAACGCCGTGCGAAAATCGCCGACGGGGGCAAGCCACCCAAAAATAATCGACGCGGCCGCAGCGGCAACGCGACCGATATTGTAACAGAAACCTGCGCCCGTGGTGCGGAGCAGGACGGGAAACAGCGGAGGCAGATACATTGTGAACAGGCCGAAGACGCCGGAGAAAAATCCGACGAGCGGCACCCAGAACCACGCGAGTTCGCCAAAGCCGCGCGGGACGATGAACGCGCCCACCATGCTGCCGAACAAACCCCAGAATAATACGGCGATCGCGCGGCGGTTGCCCATCAGCTTCGCCAGCCAGCCGGCAAAATAGTTTCCGATAATCGATACGGCAATCATCGCAAAGAATGCGGCGGATACTTTCTGCGTGATCTCTCCGGCAGGGGCTCCGGCGTTGACGAGCAATTTGCGCACGTGCTGCGCCTGCCAGAAAATAAACAGCCACCACGCAGAGAGACTCAACGCGCACACGGCCATGCTGCGCAGCGTGATTGAGGCCACGCTGCCGCGAAACAGATCGCGGATGCCGGGCTTGCGCGTGGTTTCGCTCTGGGCGTGGGTCCACGCTTCGGGCTCCGGCACATTTTTTCGAATCCAATAGACAATCAACGCCGGAAAAACGCCGATGAGAAACACCAGGTGCTCGGGCGACAATCGGGGGAGAAAATTCTGCGCGGAATGCACGAGGGCGTGCAGCCAGCCCGGCTGGTCCGTCGCGACGAAAAGCTGCTGAAGCCACGGCATGATCAGCCAAACGAGAGCGGCGGCAAAAAGGATGCCGAGGTTTACGCCGCTTTGCAGCACTGCGGCGATCCATGGCCGCCACGCTTTCGGCCACGTCTCCGCGAGGAGCGAGGAGCCGACGGCCCATTCGCCGCCGATGCCAATCGCGGCGATAAAACGGAAGATCATCAACTGCCACCACGTTTGCGAGAGCGCGCAGAGACCGGTGCAGAGCGCGTAGGTCAGCACCGTCAGAGCGAGGGTGCGACTGCGGCCGAGTCGGTCGCCGAGCCGACCGAAGAACGCTCCGCCCAAAGCCCAACCCACAAGGAATGCGGCTTGGATGTACGCGCTCTTTTCCTTCACCTGCGGATCAGCCGCCGTGGTGGCGAGGAGGTGGAGGACGAGCGGACCGGCGACGAGGGTGTAAAGGTGCAGTTCGAGTCCGTCAAAAAACCAGCCGAGCCAGGCGGCGATGCCGGACTTCCATTGTTGCGGGGAAATTTCGCTGAGGCGCGTGGCTTCACGCGTCGGGGTGGGGGCGGAAGAACTCATGGGGTGAGCGGAGCAAAGCAGCGGACGGTGCAGGTGCCAGCTCGGAATTGGATTGGCGCGCCTTGCGGTCTTTTGCAGCTAGATTTCGGCGGCTGTGATTGCGCTATTTTCATCAGGCGGGATTGGCGCTGAAAAGATCGAGTATCGGCGAGCGGAATTTAACGCGGAGGACGCGGAGGCGCGGGGGAGCCCAATTTTCGGAGAGGTTTAGTACGCTTGCCTCGTTTCAGGTACCCCGCATATTTTGGAATTATGGTGTTTCGCCTGCACCTAACCTTGATGAATCTACCTCCTCGATGGCATTTTAGTCTGCTCGCTGATGAAGCCTTGCGCGGGAGCGCCGGGTCCCGCTCCTCCCGGAGCGGGCTACGAATACAGAATGAAATACCGTCAACTCCCGGTGAGATTTTTCCGGACGCGCTCGCGGCGCACTCATCGCTTTCGTAGTTACCATCCAATTCCGTACCGGCGACATTCATGGCATTGAACCTAAAACTCTCTTGGAAGCTGGCCTTGATCGGCATCTGTTCGACGGTGCCATTGTTGTGTGGCACGTTTTACTTGATCAACAAATACACGAACAAGGACATCGATTCAGCGATCCAAGAACAACGTGGCATCAGATTCCTTCGGCCACTTGATGCGCTGCTCGAGGCATTGCCGCGGCATCAAGCTCACTTGTTGCGGAGCAGGCTGGGCCGTGCGGTGAGCCAGGGAGAATTAGCCGCCAAAGCGGAACAAGTGGACCGTGCTTTCGCCGCGTTGGCGACAGTGACAGCTGAGCTGGGTACGGCCCTGCAGTATTCCTCAAGTGATCTGGCTCAGCAAAAAAAAGCGGGTGCCGAACTCGCGAACATGATGCAGACCTGGCAGCAAATTAAGCTGCATGGCCAGTCATTCTCGCCGGATGAGATCACTGCGCGCCATGCTTATCTGGTAGCGGAAGTGCGCAGCTTGATCACCTATATTGGCAAGACTTCGAAACTGATTCTCGATCCCGAGTTGGATAGCTATTATTTAATGGATGTGGTTTTGGTGGCTTTGCCTTCAGTGCAGGATCGGTTTGCGGCCATCATGGTTTCAGCAGAAAACATTTTCGAATTTCCCGGCAGCGCGATGACTTATCGTCTCAGGCTGGCCGGTCAGATACTGCGACTGCAGGAATCAGGCGTGGATCGAATCCGTCATGATGTGCAGACGGTTCTGGCCGCAGATCCCACCGTCCGGGGAGCGAGTGAAAGCCTGCAGCGCAACCTGCCGGCTGCAGCTAAAACGTATGCGGACGCAACGGAAGCCTTTGTCGCCTTGAGCAACCAGCTGGTTGAAGCGGAGCGACCGGCCATTTCACTTTCTGAGTACGCGGCGGCAGAGAATCACGCCAGCAATCTCAGCTTCAAACTGTGGGCCACGGCCAGCGTGGAACTCGATGGGTTGTTGCAGAAGCGCATTGACGATTTGAATCGGGCGCGCAGTTGGGGACTGGGGCTGGTGCTCCTGTCCCTGGGATTGACGGTCGGAGTGACCGGACTCGTCGCCCGCAGTATCAATCGGGTGGAGCATGAGATCCGCGAATTGAATGCCACACTGGAATTGCGGGTCGCTCAGCGAACAAAGGAGCTGGAAGCCGCGAACAAGGAGCTGGAGTCGTTCAGCTACTCGGTGTCGCACGATTTGCGCGCGCCGCTGCGCGGCATCGCAGGCTTTACCGAGGCCCTTTCGCGCAATTATCGGACTCTGCTGGATGCGGCGGGCGGAAAATATTTGGACCGCGTGCTGGCGGGGACGGAGCGCATGAGTCACTTGATTGACGACTTGCTGAATCTCTCCCGGGTCGGGCGCGCGGACCTTGTGCGCCGTCCGGTGGATCTCAGTGCGATCGCGCGGAGCATTGCGGAAAATTTGCAGCAGACCACCCCGACGCGCACGGCGGAGTGGGTGATCGCGCACGGCATCATGGTCGAAGGCGATGCCCGTTTGCTGCGTGTCGTGTTGGAAAATCTTTTGGGCAATGCATGGAAATTTACCTCTAAGAAAGAGGGCGCACGCATCGAGTTCGGTGCCGCGCCCGGACCGGATGGCCGTGCCACCTGCTTTGTCCGCGACAATGGTGCCGGCTTCGACATGAATTACGCCGGCAAACTGTTTGACCCGTTCCAGCGCATGCACAGTCTGAGTGAATTCCCCGGCACGGGCATCGGCCTGGCCACGGTTAAACGAATCATCCAGCGCCACGGCGGCCAAGTGTGGGCTGAGGCAAAAATTGACGCAGGCACCACCATCTACCTTGCTCTCTGAATTCTCCCCCCAACTTTTCCCCCATGCAAAATAAAATCATCCTGCTCGTGGAAGATAATCCTGATGACGAAGAACTCACCATCATGGCGCTGCGGGAAAATAAAATGACCAACGAAGTCGTGGTGGCGCACGATGGGAAAGAAGCGTTGGACTTTCTCTTCGGCCAAGGGGCCTGTGCCGGCCGGGATCTTTCGATCATGCCCGCGCTGACGCTGTTGGATTTGAAACTGCCAAAGATTAGCGGGATGGAAGTGTTGAAACGGATTCGGGGCGATGATCGCACCAAGCTGCTGCCCGTGGTCATTTTGACTTCGTCAAAAGAGGACGTGGACCTGGTTGCCGGTTATAGTCTCGGTTGCAACGGCTACGTTCGCAAGCCGGTCAGCTTCCCGGAATTTGTCGAGGCCACCAGGCAGGTCGGTCTCTATTGGCTGCTTTTGAACGAAATTCCTCCAACGAGAGGATCATGAAATGAACCGGCCTCTGCGCATCCTGTTGGTGGAAGATTCCGACGACGACGCCTTGTTGCTGATCGAGGCGTTGCGCCGTGACGGGTATGAGCCGGAGTTTGAGCGGGTCCAGACCGCCGCAGCCATGCGCGCAGCGATCGCGTCAAAGCAGTGGGACATCATTTTGTGCGACTACATCATGCCCGGTTTTGATGCGCCGGCCGCATTGCGGATCGGCCGGGAATGTAATCCGGAGCTGCCGATGATTGTGGTGTCCGGGACCGTGGGTGAAGACATTGCGGTCGCCGCGATCAAGCTGGGTGCGGTGGATTATCTGATGAAGGACCGGCTGGCGCGCCTCGGGCAGGCGGTCAGTCATGCGTTGGAGCAGAAACGGCTGCGCCGGGAGAGCAAGCAGGCGGAACAGGCGCTGCGAGAGAGTGAGCAGAAATTTGCGAGTGCCTTCCGCGAGGCGCCGGTGTGGATTACCATCAGCGACATCATCGATTCCACCGTGCTGGAAGTGAATGATGCGGCCTTGCGTTCGTCGGGCTATGCCCGGGAAGAAGTCATCGGACACACCGGAGCTGAAATCGGCTGGATCAAGGCCGAAGACCGGGCGATGTTGGTGAAGCAACTGCAGG
>JANYFP010000488.1 GCA_025362555.1 Verrucomicrobiota bacterium | reverse complement strand
ACCAGCCTTCGCCAAGGCTACGGCCGGCAGGTTAAGCGGAGGAGCGCGCCAAAATTTCGCCGATGAGCGAAACTCAATCGCGGGTTTCTCCTGTGGCCCTCCGGATTGGATTTGAGCAGAAAATTCCTTTCGCTTTCCACTCATTGGAAACAGCGATGAACCACCTTTCAGTATCGAGAAATTTATCTCGTGAAGGATACAAGGAAGCGAAGTCGTCCATGCTAATTTACCAAACATCCACGCGGAGTTTACTCTGAGCTGAATTTCCTACGGGGTCATTTCCCGAATTCCGCCAAGACGGGATTCAGCTAAGCCAAACTTTGGTTTTCATTCGGCGGACTACCGATACGCATTCAAGCAGTTGAACTCGTGTGTGATTGCAATCCGCCATCCGTAGGTGGAGGGCCTTGACCTCAAGGCGCTCCAGGACTCCCGCTCGCAATCCAGCGGGTTGAGGTCAACCCGCTCCACCGCCGATTGCATCAATCCGTAGTTGAGTGCAGAAAATTGTTTGCAAGCCCTACTGAATCGGGGCGTCCACGCAGTCCGATGCTTTGGGTTGATCGAGTGCTGGACGTTTAGCGAGGCGGGTGTCGATCACGATCGGCGGTCGGATGGTTTCAAGGACAATCTCGCTGGTGGCGGAGAGCGGAATGTTGCCCGGAAAAGTTTCCGGTGTGACGATGGTGACGGCTGCTGGCACGGCCACAATGGTGACGTAGCCATCGCCGGTCTGAACGCCGGGGGCGTTGTCTTGATGGGTGCCGGCGTTGTAAGAACCGCCGCCACCGCCAGCGGGGCCGTTTTGAGTGCCGCCGCGGCCGCCGCTATAGCCGCCGCCGCCGCCGGAGCCGTCGCCCATAATGCTCCCGCCACCACCACCACCGTAGCCTCCTGTGCCACCGTGGTGGTCGCAATAATTGGCTCCGTTGCCTCCGATCCAGCGAGTGCCGCCGTAACAATGGGTGGGGGCCGACCCAATTTTTCCACTGCTGCGCCACCCGGTACCGCCACCACCGCTGTAGCTGAAATCCACGAAGTTGGTGGCACCGCCGTAGCCGCATCTGCCGCTGAGTCCCGCGCCACTGGCGACATCCATTTCAACGGCACCGTCACTGCCGTGCGCGGCACTGGCCCCACCACCGCCGCCGCCGGCCACGAGCATGGGCTTGGCGGGCAGGGGAAGTGCGACATCACTCTTCCAGACAAACGAACCGCCACCACCACCACCGGTGGATTTGGGTGAGGTGGACCCGGGGGCACCTTGGCGTCCGACTACAATTCGCAGCACCTCGCCCTGGGTTAAGTTAAACGCGCCTTTGATCCGGGCTCCCTTTCCGCCGCGGCCTGCCGCAGGGCCACCTTCCGCGCCAGCGGCTTCAATAATGTAGTTGCCGGTCACCGGTACCACGTAGGTCTGGACTGTTCCAGTTCCGGAAAACACCATTTTAGGGAGACACATTTTAAAGAGTAAAGGAGATCGGTGGGAATGGACGGACTGGATATAAAGGTTCGTCATGCACCAGAGCGTGCTTTCCCGTAAAAAGGGGACACGACTTTCAACTCTTTTTAAATTCGGCCGGGATCGCCGCAGGCGAACGCGAGCAAGCGTGGTGTCCGTGATTCTACTCGCCGATAATGCACATCAGAGAATTCCCGCGAATGGGGCGCCCTAGGATTCGGCAGGCCGTGCTCATCAGTTGAGCAATCGTTTTATTCATTAGCGTGGGGGCCAAAACCCCGAGGTTCGCTTCGGCTTGGTTCGCTGTAGCGGCGCTTCACGTCCCGATGGCCCGACACAATCGGGGCGTAAAGCCGACGGCCAAATGCGAGATTTCATACCTTATATTTTCGTGGATTCTACATTACGGGAACTTCACACAGTTTTTTCTGCACCGCCGCACTCACTTGTCCTCAGTCATTTTTCCGGCCCGCAAATACCTGCTCCGTCGAGGCGGCGATGGCCGAACTTTCGCTGGATCGGTGGAGTCAGTTTGCAGGATAAACGAGGTCGATACAATCGCTGAAAGAGGGTGCGGCGATGCTGGCATGCGGAATCGGGTAGGCTTTGAAAACGACTGTGAGCCCTTGATAGCCACGCTGCCGGTAGCGATCAGCAAACGCAGACGCGCGCGCGGAATTCCCCGGAGTCGCACCGGTGAGAATAAGTTGAACATTCAATTCATGGCTGGTGTTGAAGCGGGTATTTTCAGCATCGATATATTTCGAAGTCAGGGAATTAAAGGTTCCATCAAAGAGGAGATGATTTTTGAAGAATGGGGTTACGATCGGTTTGTCGTCGAGTAGCACGGCGCCGAAGAGCGCTCCAAGCGAAATGCCCATAAATGTCCGGCCTTGATTGAGCGGGAGTTTTTTTCCCAGCGTCGGGATCAGCTCCTGTTTAAAGAAACGAACCTAAGCCTCGGTACCCAAAGGAGTGAAATCGATCAGTCGGCGGTAGGTTGATTCCTGATCCACTCTGACCAGGACAACCTCTTTGGGTTTTCAGTCTAAAGTTTCCGCATAGAAATCAAACGCCGCTCGGGCAGCGGTTAGGTAAATAGCGGGATATTTTCGACCTTGGAGATTTCGCGTTTTGATTCGGGGAATTTGCCGCAACTGACGAGCGCGAAAATCTACAAGCCAAGCGACGTTGCGCCACCCGCAGGCGGTTTCCGGGACGGCCTGACAATTACGCGAATACCGCGCCGCCGAGGAGTTTTTCGCCGTCGTAGAGGGCCATAATTTGGCCGGAGGCAAGGGCGCGTTGAGGGATTTCGAATTTGATGTGAGCGGAAAGGTTTGAAGCTAACGCGTCGGGCGTGAATTCGATTTTCACGCGTGGGTCGCGGTAGCGGACGCGACATTCGATTAGTCGTGGTTCGTTGATTGGTTCGCCGATGAAGCTTAAGCTGTGCACCCGGCATTCGCTGGTCCACAGGCCCGGTGCTTCGGGGCCGTCGAAGGCGACGAGTAGCGCGTGATCGCTCGCGCGTTTACCGGTGACGACATAGGCTTTGTCGTCGGTGTTCGAGGGAATGCGAATGCCGCGGCGCTGACCGATTGTGTAATAATGCAGTCCGCGGTGTTCGCCGATAATTTTTCCATCAGTGGCGCGGATGATTGGACCGGGATGTTCCGGCACGTAAGCCGTGAGAAAATCAGCCATCTTCACTTGGCCGATGAAGCAGATGCCCTGGCTGTCTTTTTTCGTGGCGGTGACCAGTTTCGCGTCAGCGGCTAGGGCGCGGAGTTCCGGTTTGGGCAAGTGACCGATCGGGAAACGGGCGAAGCGAAGTTGTTCCTGCGAGAGTAGCGCGAGGAAATAGGATTGGTCTTTATTGGGATCGAGGCCTTCGAGGAGAGAGAAGGGGGCATGCGTTGGGTTTAACGCATTCGAACGTTTAAGCGCGCTGGGGTCAGCGCGCTCCACCTCGGAAATATTTTCCACGCGGCGGGCGTAGTGGCCGGTGGCGAGGGCGGTGAAGCCTTCGGCTTGGGCGTACTTCGCGAACACCCCGAATTTCATTTCGCGGTTGCACATCACGTCGGGGTTCGGCGTGAGACCGCGTTGATAGCCGTCGAGGAGATAATCCACGACGAGCCGGCGATAGTCTTCCATCAGATTGACCACGCGGAATTCGATGCCGAGTTGGTCGGCCACGGCGCGGGCGTCGACGATGTCCTGCATCCACGGGCAATCGCCAATGACGTTGTCCTCGTTGATCCAGTTTTTCATGTACGCGCCGACGACCTCGAAGCCTTGCTGCTTGAGGAGAAGGGCGGCGACACTGCTGTCGACGCCGCCGGACATGGCGACGAGGATGCGTTCCATCCGGATAAGAAATTCGGCGCAGACAGAAATTGTCAACCCGGCGCACCGGGTAAGCACTCACTGCGTCCTGGCCTGGAACAACCGCGACGCGGGCGCAGCAGAGCGCGAGCAAGTGGCAGATGTCGCATTCGCTCGGTAACGCTGGCCTACCCCTACGACGATTTGAAAAAATGCCTCAAGTCAACGGGGTAACGCGATTCGTTCCACCGCAGAGGCCGGCAAATAATTTCCGAAATCCCGACGCTTTACAGGCGGCGTTCGCGGCATAGGCTGCGAGGATGCCTTGGCGATTTTTCGTTTATTTATTTTTAGGTATCGAGGTGTTTGGCCAGACCAACATCACGTCACCGAAGCCGGCCCGACCATTCCCGGATGTCGAGCATGTGGTGATTATCAGCCTTGATGGCATGAGGCCGGATCGAATGCTTTACGCGGCGATGCCGGCGACGCGCGGCTTGATGGCGAAAAGTGCGTACACTTTCTGGGCTCGAACCACGGCTGTTTCCGTCACCCTTCCGTCTCACGTGAGCATGCTCACAGGAGTGACGCCGCAGAAGCACGGGATCTCTTGGAACAGTGATGATCTCCCGTTCTTAGAAACAATTTATCCGGGCAAGCCGACGGTGATGGAGATGGCGCGACGGGCCGGCTATTCCACGGCGATGGCGGCGGGCAAAACGAAATTCAGCACGCTCGCCAAACCAGGTACGGTACAATTTTTGAGTCTCCCACCGAAAGACGGGCAAGGTAACGCCTTTGTCGCGGAGGCGGCGGAAAAAATCATTCTCGAGCACAAGCCGGATTTGATGTTCATCCATTTTCCCGACATCGATGTTGCCGGGCACCGTTACGGTTGGGGTTCACGCGAGCAACTTGAGGCGATTGAGCACACGGATCATGAGTTGCAAAGGGTCTTTACTGCGCTTGTGACGGCCGGAATTGCGGAACACACCGTCATCATCATTACGGCCGATCACGGTGGTGCAGGCAAAACTCACGGACCGGACGATCCGCGCAGTCGTCATATTCCGTGGATCATTGCCGGGCCGCATGTGAAGCAAGGCGATCTGACGCGGGACGCCGATCTGGTGATTAATACAGAGGACACCTGCGCCACGGCATGTTATCTGCTAGGTTTGTCGCAGTTGCCCTACTTTGACGGTAAGCCTGTGCTCGCCGCTTTTGAAAATCCACCAGCGCCGTGAGCAATCCTCCCTTTTCCTCTGATCAAGCCCAACGCATCGCGCGGGCTTGGCTCATGTCCGCCTCGGTGGGCGTGATTGAGCTGAATGCGGATTGGACCGGAGACTCGTTGCCGTTGCTCGCCCCGGGCGACAAGGCGTTTGCTTTCGCCGATCTGATCCCGGCGGCTCCGTCACTCTATGCGGATGAGGTTGCTTACTTCGTGGATGAGATTGGTTGTCTGGTGTTCGTGCTTGATCCGGCAGAGCATAGCTGGGTTGATTTCGATGTAATGCCCGTCTATGTGGCGGGTTCGTTTAACGGCTGGCAGGATGCGGTGGGGCAACTCGAATGGAGCATGCTGCCGGGGAACTTGAACGGCCGGCCGGTTCGTTTGCTGCGGCGCCCGTCCGCGCCTTTGCTCACGGACCCGCCTCAGCAATTCAAATTTGTGACGGGCGATAATCGCTGGCTCGATTTGCCGCGCGACGCGAAGAATCTCATCCCGGATGACAACGGCCATTTCAACCGGGTGATTTATCCGAATCGAACCGGCCGCAATCTGTTTCAATTCACCACCACGCATCCGCTCCCGTTTAATCAGGCCTATTCAGTCATCCACGTGCGCGATGGCCGGCAGGCGACGAAAACGCGGCTGCGCTTCGGGCGCTTTTTTCAGGAGATGCGCAGTGATTTGCCGCTCGGTGCCATTGTGCAGCGTCAGGGCACGACGTTCCGGATTTTTGCGCCACGGGCAAAGCACGTGCGATTGTTTTTATGTGAAGATTTGGCTGCGCAGGCCCAGGCTTTCGGCTACGAATTGGACCGGCGCGACGAGGATGGGATTTGGAATGGAGTCTGGGAAGCGCACCTCGACCGCAATTTGCACGGCTGGTACTATTGGTATTCGATCAGCGGACCGCAGGATGTTTTCGGGAATTTCCGGGCGGCGGAAAAAATTCTCGATCCTTATGCGAAGGCGGCGGTGAGCCGCGAAGGTCCGGGCATCGTGCTCGCGCCCTCGTGGGTGGGGCAGGCAGACCGTTCTTTCGCGACCCCATTGTGGCAGGATCTCGTCATGGTCGAGACGCACGTGCGTGATTTGATCGCGCAGGCGCCGATTGCGCTCGATTCGGAAGAGCGGCTTGGCTTCACCGGATTGATCAAATGGGTGGAGCGCCCGGATTTCTATTTGAAGAAACTTGGGGTGAACGCGGTCGAGTTGCAGCCGGTGCACGAATTCGACAACCGCACGCGCGAGGAATATCAATGGGGGTATATGACCGCGAATTTCTTTTCGCCAGCGAGTGGTTTTGGAATGGCGGGAGCGAAGGCTTCGCAGGTGAAGGAATTCCAGGAATTGGTCGCGGCGTTTCACCGCCAGGGCATGGCGGTCATCATTGATGTGGTGTACAACCACGTGGGTGAGCCGGCCCACCTGCTGTTCATCGACAAGCTGTATTATTTCGAACTGGAGGACAACGGGGCGCTGACGAATTGGAGCGGCTGCGGAAATGATTTGCGCTGCCGCTCGGCGATGGCGACGCGGCTGATCTGCGACAGCTTGATTTATTTCATCGAAACCTACGGGGTGGATGGCTTCCGGTTTGATTTGGCGGAGTTGATTGGCGTGGACGTGTTGCGCGAAGTGGAAATGGCCGTGAAGCAGGTGAAGCCGGATGTGATTTTGATCGCGGAGCCATGGAGTTTCCGCGGACACATCGCCGCCGCGCTGCGGCCCACGGGCTACGCTTCGTGGAATGATGGCTACCGCGATTTCATGCGGGAGTATGTGCGTGGCAATGGCGCGGCGGATAAGCTGGAGTATTTTCTGAAGGGTTCCCCGTGGCACTTTGCCTATTGGCCGGCGCAGACCGTTAATTATACGGAGTCACACGATGATCGCACGTGGCTCGATATGATCACGGAGAACCAGAACAACAACGGTCAGAACCCCACGCACAACGATCGGCGCCGCACGCATCTGATGGCGGCGATCCTGTTTGCGTCGGTGGGAATTCCGCTGCTCGCGCAGGGGCAGGATTTTCTGCGGTCGAAGTACGGAGTAAACAACACGTATTTGCGCGGTGACCTCAACGCCCTCGATTATCGCCGGCAGGCGCGCTTCCCCGCGACGCACGCCTATTTTGCGGACTGGATCGCGTTCCGACGTTCGGCCCGCGGTAATTTGCTCCGGCAATGGTCACGGCCATCGGAAGGCTTTTTCAAATGCTGCATGCGGTCCGGTTCGAATGCCTTGGTGACAATCTATAACGCTGACGGCAGCCAGGGCAAAGAACGACTCCTGTTTGCGGTCAATCCGCAGACGGAAGACGTGGCGATTCCGATCGGCGAATTTGTTGAATGGCGCTGGGAATTGGTGGCGGATCACGAATGTTTTTATACTCTAGGGCGGCACCCGCTGGGCTTGGAAGTGACCGCAGATTTCTTTATCCCGGCTTTAGGCTGTAGTTTGTGGCGGACAGAAATGTGAGGGTGGGGTGAGGTCGGGCCCGCTCCGGTGGAATGCGAAGTTTTTTAAATACT
>JANYFP010000117.1 GCA_025362555.1 Verrucomicrobiota bacterium | reverse complement strand
TCATTGCCCACCCAGTTCGCCAACGTCACTGTTCACACCAAAGCCAATGTCTATTTCGACGGACGCGTCGTCAGCCACACCGTACTGATGCCGGACAACACCAAGAAGACACTCGGCCTTATTTATCCCGGCAGTTACCATTTCGGCACCGGTGCGCCTGAGCGGATGGAGATCGTGGCCGGAGCCTGCCGCGTGACGCTTGACGGCCAGACTAATGTGCAAGAGTTCGCCGCCGGCACTTTTTTCGACGTGCCCGGCAAGAGTGGATTCACCATCGAAGTGACGGCCGGCATCTGCGAATATATCTGTTCGTTCCTCTAAACGCGGAAACGATACTGGCGAAAGCGCATGGTCGCAGTTAGGCTGAAACCATGCGTTTTTTAATAAATCTGCTGCTCATGGCGTTTGCGCTCAACGGAGCGCTGCGCGCCGGAGAAGAATCTTCCGCCAGTTCCGCGGGCGATCTGCCGGAAGGACTGTACGCCGAATTCACCACGCCACACGGCGCGATCATCGCGAAACTATTCGCCGATAAAGTACCGATGACCGTGACCAATTTCGTTGGACTCGCGGAAGGCACGCTCAGCCCCGTGAAAGGTCAACCGTACTACACCGGCCTCACATGGTATCGCCTCGTTCCGGGGTTCGTTTTGCAAAGTGGCAATCCCAACCATCCAGCGGAAGGAACCGCCGACTATACCTTCCCCGACGAATTCTCGCCCGGTTTACGGCATGGCGAACCTGGCATGCTCTCGATGGCCAATGCCGGCCCCAATACGAACAGCACCGAGTTTTTCATCACCCTCGGCGACGACTCCCGCCTCAATTATCTGCACAGTGTCTTTGGTCGTGTCGTGCGCGGGATCAAATTCTTGCAGCAGATCAAACCGGACGAAGGCTTCTCAATTAAAATTCTGCGCATTGGGGCCTCGGCCAAATTATTCAAGGCTGACGCCGCCTCTTTTAAGGCGCTGGTCCAACCGGCTCCGACTTATCACGGCGAAACAGAACCCGGCCCCACGGCTCATTTCGCCGACCCCGACAATCTGTTGCCCCGGGATCCGCCCCGGGCCCAGAATTTTAATTTCAAGCTGAACAATTTCGAACGGACCACCGGAGTGAAAATTGTTGCCCGGCTCTTCCAGAAAGCTCCGCCGGCCGACGAAGACGCCGTGCCGGGTGCGTACATGCATGCCCTGGCGGAAAAACTTGGCGTGGCCCGCCGCGGAGCGCTCGTTGCGTATTTTTCCGCCGATGACGACTGGCGCGTCTGGATTGGCGACGAAACCACGGCGGCATTTCTTGGCCGCACCGCCACCGCCGATGATCTGATCCCCGAAGGCGCGCTGCACAAGGTGAAGGAAGCACTCCTGGATGCCACGCGCGCCGCCGGCGATGCCGCTTACGTTGCCCAGCAAAAAGCCGCTGCGCCCGACTCACCACCACCACCGGCCCAACACCTGAAACTCCAGGCGGACGCTTTGCTTGACGGACTCATCATCAAACTCGAATCACCGTCAAAAAATCCACCGCGTCCTCCGGTCCCAGCCACCAGATAAATTACGGCCACCGACGAAGGATCAGCGCACGATGTAAACTAATAGTATACTAACACGATTGGTCATCCACCGCGTATACGATTCACCAGAGGAAGGTAAAGAAGGGTCGCTAGATTTGGCGTCGGGCAGGCTTGGCGTCGGCGCCATCGAATCCTGACTTGGCGATAGTAGGACTTTGCCGCGGTAATTCCTCACCCTCAGCTCGCCCGACCGAACCCGCCGGGCCTCACCGGGGATTCGAAGCCAAGCCGGCTCAGTGCGGTCCGCCCCACCGATTCAACCCGGCTGAAATCATTAACCTTTCCTCTTTCGGAAGCGAACCACCCCGCGAATCTGCTGGCGGTTAATATGAGGGCGACGCTCGCGGTCGATGACTTTGCAGAATACCCGGCAAATCCTCTTTCCTTCCGGCCAATCTGGATGCACTTAAGACCAAGCGTCCCCGCCATGCGACAATACGGAATTCTTCTCATCCTCGGTCTGGTCTTTGCGTTTATCGCCTTTCAGGCGCGCACGGGGATTTTGCGCGTTAAGAGTGCCAGCGAACAGCCGGCAAATAAATACATGCGCCAGATCATGGAGAACCCCCAACTGAGCGAGACCGATGCCGCGATCCTACGTGCGAAATTCGGCAACGCCCGCCTCAGTCAGTCCGGACTGCGTTATGTGGTTCACACCCCCGGCACCGGCAATCCCCCCTCACTCGGGAGTCAGGTGGTGGTACACTACGATGGCTACCTGATGGACGGAACGAAGTTTGATAGTTCACGCGATCGGGGCGCGCCCTTCACTTTTCGCGTAGGCACCGGTGGCGTCATCAAAGGTTGGGATGAGGCCTTTGCCACCATGAAAAAAGGAGAAAAACGGACGCTGATTGTGCCGTGGTGGCTGGCTTATGGCGAACAAGGCAAAGGACCAATTCCTGCCCGCGCCACACTTCTTTTCGAAGTCGAACTGCTTGATATTCGCCCATGACGCGGCGTTTTTTTTCGTCACCGAATCCACGCGCCACCGTTTAAACCAGGACCCCGCCGAGCGATAAAAACGCCGAAGGCCGGCCTACAAACCGAGCAAGCTGCCGTTGCGCTTCAACCACAGCTCCGCCTCATTCCACCACGGACAAACTTCGGCCACCCGCGCCCAAAAACGATCCGAGTGATTCATCTCCCGCAGGTGCATTAACTCGTGGTAAATAATATAATCACGCACTGAATCCGGAGTCTGCACCAGTCTCCAGTTGAGCGAAATGGTACCGCCGGCTGAACACGAGCCCCAGCGTGAACGCTGGTTGCGGACCGTCACCTGCTTCACGTTCATGCCGGTCTCCGCCGCGAGCTGCCAGGTCCGGCCCGGCAGTTCAATTTTTCCGCGCCGCAAAAAATGCGCCTCAAGCGTGGGCCGCAAATCTCCCTGCAAAGCTGGCACCCGGAAAACATCCGCCGCCAGACCCACGGTGGGCCGCACGCCATCACTGGCCGGGCGAATTTCGGTCATCTCTCCCCGCCAAAGCACATGCGTACCGAGGGTCCAAAGTGTCGCCACCCGCGGCTTCCGCGCCTGCCGGCTTCGCGCCCGTTCCAGCCAATCCTGATGCTCCTCCGCAAAACGCCGTGCCTCACGCTCCGACCCACGATTTGGAATCGTCGCCACTCCAACCCCGTCCTTTCTGAGCGTAAGACGATAGTTTTGCGCGCGCAGACTGCGCACAAAAACCAGATCGGGCTTGGCTGCGACCGTCCTGGTTTCGAAAAATTCATGCTGTTCAGCACTCACTCCCCATGGACGTAAACGGCCGGAAGGATCGACACCAGCCGCGAATTACTTTTGACGCGATCTCACCCAATAAATTATACCGCGAGGCTATTTTCCGTGGCACCGGGCGGCCGAAAAATTGTCCGTAAGCTCAGGCTCAATTGCCCTCTTTGCACTCAGTATTTTCTCCTGACCATTACCAGAAAAACACCCACACAAGCTGTTTTAATCTCAATGCTTGCACCGCTCATTAAAATTTATACGGTTCGAAAACACTGATGCAAGGGCTGCTCAATTCCATCGCGCACCGATCCCGTCGGACCCGAGGCTTCACTTTGGTTGAAGTCATGGTCGTCGTCGTGATCATTGGCCTGCTGGCGGCGATGTCCCTGCCAGCGTATCGGCGCATTACCCTGCGGTCGAAAACCGTCGCAGTCGTTAATGATCTCCGCGCCTATTCCACGGCATTTATCACTTACAACCTGCAAAATGGCAAGTGGCCCGCAGACGGTACACCGCAAGTCGTACCTCCGGAAATGCTCGGAGCACTGCCCGAGGCCTTTACAGCCAAAAGCCCCATCGGCGGCGTTTATAAATGGAATTACGATGTATCCGCAGCAGGACTCAGCCCGGTCAAGGCCGCGATAATTATCGAATCGGTTAGCGGCATGTCCGTCAGCGACGATTTGGATTTATTTGAGATGATTGATCGGGAGATGGATGACGGGAACATTAACACCGGTAACGTTCAAGTAAGCACCGGCTCACTGGTGTTCATCATCGAAAAATGACCCCTCCCTATCGAGTCACCTTGGTTAATCTCACGGCCGATGCTACGGCCGTGGTGCCCTCTGCTGACAAAGTGGAGCTCGGGGCGATTTCTGCTGAGGAAATTTTCGAGCTCGCTGGAAATCTTTTGAAGCTCGATGTCGCGGCCAATCCCAAAGCGGAACCGGGTATTATTGTGCAACGCGGGGAAAAGGGCTGGCGGATTGGCGCCTATTCGGGCCGATTGCGCATGTACAAGAGCACCTCGTTGTTCGACGAATATTGGACGGTCGAAACGGCACAGGGTCTCGCTCAACTTTCACCTTTCAGCGGACAAACTGCGGCGACGGCGGGCAGCAGGTCGACGAAGAGTCGCGCCGCCCAGCCTCAACGCTTTCAAGCAGTGCGCAGCATTGCCGAGGTCGCCGGACTTTTCTTGCTCGGCGTGCTTCTTATCGTCGTCGGTTTTTGGTTTGGCCTGCCCCACCGCAAACTGAGCGATTTACCCTCTGACGTCGTGCTTGTCACGGTGGACAGCGAACGCTCTTCCGTGTTTTCCGCCGTGGCGGGAAGCTATGTCGCCGGAAAAGTAAAGCCGGGCGAAAGCATCGTCACGATCACTCCGGAAGGCCGCGTCTCCCTCGGCACGATTGGCAAGGACGGTAAGCCGAGTGCCCCGCGCATCGAGGAACAGGCCAAAGCCGCGCGCAAAGGAAACTCTTCGGCCATCATTACTTCTTTTGGCGTCATCGCCGAGTTCCCACCTGACGCGGTGAACTTCACCAACGGCCAATGGCGCAAGATGCTGACCAACTAAGCGCGCGGTTCAGCGTTTAGCTCAGCTCCTTGTAGAAAATCGCGTTCGCCACGAGCCGCCCGTCTGGATCGGCGGCGTAATTGGGAATGCCACCGGCGAAGCGATAACCGAGTCGCTCATAAAATTTCACCGCACCTCCCACGCCAGTGCTGGTGTCGAGAAAAAGCAGCCGACGATTCCGTTGCCGCGCTTCCGCTTCCAACCGGACCATTAAAGCGGCACCCACTCCCTTGGCCCGATGCGCGGCCAACACGATCACCTTCTGCACTTCCGCCCGATGACGGCCATTGGACCGCGGCTCCAACGCGAGTTGTGCGCTGCCCACCACGCAACCCTCAGGGTCACGCGCCACCAGTAAAATTTTATGGCCCGCCGCCATCTCCGCACCGACTTTGCGCCAGTAATCGGCAAGCTCAACTTCCGTCAGCGGCAGCGTGAATCCAATCGACGCGCCGTGCTCGACCGCATCGCGCAAGAGAGCGGCCAATCCACCGGTCTCTGCCGTCAATTCCACTGCTGAAATCAATTGGATCGTCATAAAAAATTACCCGATGATCAGCGCCGCGACGCATCAAATCACAACCGTACCAGCCTCCAATCCAAAGGCTGGCCTGGCATCACGGTTAACCAGGCGAAGCTGGAGCGCGCTCCTCGATTCGGACGCGTGATACAACCCGGGTTGAGCCACCGTACGCCCTGCGCATCGATCTCGTCGCGCGGCACGTGCGTGTGCCCATGCAACACCACCTGCACGCCAGGCGGCAAACGCCCCGGAGGAATATGCACGAGAAAAAAAATGATTCCCGCTCGCTCCAAGCGCAGTTCATACGGCCAAAGATTATGGCTCTCGTTATTCCCCAACACCACGTGCAGCGGCTTCCCCAGATTCTCAAACGCGGTGAGCGTTTCCGGTTCGCAGACATCACCGAGATGCCAGATCTCGTCAGCCCCCTGCAACCGCGCGGGCAGATCAGTGGGATACTGATCGTGGGTGTCGGAAATGACGGCAATGCGCATCGGTGGCAGATAATCTTTATTGAGCCGCCACCGCGATGCCAGCACCGATCATCAGGGTCCCAGCGGTGCGGTTCACAATCTTCATTCTGCGCTGACTCGCAAAAAATCGCCGGGTGCGCGAGGCGGCCAAAGCGTAGAGCGTTGGAATTCCCCCGACGACCAAAACCACAATCACACCCATCACGAGCGCATCACCGGTTGAGAGCTGATCGAGTTTAATCACGGTGGGCAATAAGCCGGCATAGAAAGCGATCGCCTTCGGATTGCTCAAGGTGACGCCCAGTCCGGCCAAAAAACTGCGCTTGAATCCGCGCGCGGCCAACGGTCCTGCGACCTCAATCGCCACGTCGCCGGTGGCGCGCCACAGTTTGACCCCGAGCCAAACAAGATACGCCGCACCCCCGAGCTTCACAACCAGGAAAAAATCGCCCAAGGAATGCGCCAACGCCGCCAGACCCAGCACCGCGAGGGTGAAAAACATCAGGTCCCCGACGACGATCCCGGCAGTCATCGCCACCGCGTCGCGCAACCCTCGCCCGAGCGCACACGAAACCACGGAAATCACTCCGGGCCCGGGACTGGCGACCGCGATCGCAAGTGCCACCGAAAACACGAGAAAAACATGCGCCTGCATGCGTTCACAAAGTGCAACCTGTCCCTCCAACCGCAATCCCGGATATGACCCGCGCGGGGCTGAGTCGTGACGGCTTATTTCACGCCCTGCGCTTCGGCCAACACCACGTACGGAGCCTCATGCAGCTCTGCAGCCCGGTGCCCGACCAGCAACTGCCACCACACTCGCGCGCTCGCAATCACGATGATCAACACCAACACGAGAAACGCGCCTGTCACGACCGCATCCATCGTGTTATTAAAAATCTGCGCGTGCCACATGGCCAGTTCGGCGGGCGCCCCCCCGGCAGCGACTTTCATCTTCAACCCGCGCACAATCGCCAGAAAGCCCACCGGCGCCGCACTGAAAATTTTCATGCTGCCCGCCGTCATCGTCACCGCCAGCAACCAGACGAGCGGCGCGAGCGTGACCCACGCATAACGTTTCCGCCCCATCTTGATTAAGACCGTCGTGCCGAGGCTGAACGCGATTACCGCCAGCAACTGGTTAGCCACGCCAAATATCGGCCACAGTGAATTGATGCCCCCCAACGGATCGATCACTCCCTGATATAAAAACCAGCCCCACGCGCCGACAAAAAGCAAGGTTGCCACCAGATTGCCGGCCCAGGATTTCGTGTCACCCAGCCGCCGCGAAAACAAGCCCAGCAAATCCTGCGTCAAAAACCGCCCCACCCGCGTACCCGCATCAATGGTCGTCAAAATAAACATCGCCTCGAACATGATCGCGAAGTGATACCACAAGGCCAGTGCCGCATTGCTGCCGACCACGCCGGCGAACATTTGCGCCATGCCCACGGCAAAAGTCGGCGCGCCTCCCGTGCGCCCAATCATCGTTTTTTCCCCGACGCTGGCGGCCAGTGCCGTCATTTGCTCGGCACTCACGGGAAAACCAAGCGCGCTGACTTTCGCGACCACCACCGCAGCGTCGCCCTTCATGTTGATCGCAAAATACTGGCCGGGCTCCATCGCACACGCCGCGATGAGCGCCATGATTCCCACCACCATCTCCGTAATCATCGCGCCATACCCCACGATCTGAATGTGGCTCTCGCGCGTCAGCAACTTGGGCGTCGTGCCCGAGGAGATAAGCGCGTGGAAACCCGAGATCGCGGCGCAGGCGATCGTGATAAAACAAAAAGGAAACACCGGCCCCGCGACCACCGGCCCCGTGCCATCGATGAATTTCGTAATCGCCGGCATTTTCAACATCGGCCCGATCACCCCGATCGCGAGCCCCAGCGCCGCCACCGTCCCGATCTTCATGAACGTACTCAGGTAGTCGCGCGGCGCAAGCAGCAGCCACATCGGAATAATCGAGGCGACGATTCCGTAACCGATAATCCACCACGCCAGCGTCGTGCCTTTCAACGTCAGCCAGCCTTCGAGCGCCGTGCCGTGGACAAATTGCCCGCCCCACACTGAAGCCAGCAACGCCCCCACCCCAAAAACACTGATCGCGATCAGCCATTTTCCACCGGACCCTCCGTAGCGCATCGCGCAACCCATCACGACCGCGATCGGCATCGTCGCCGCAATCGTGAACAGGCCCCACGGACTTTCCGCCAGCGCGTTCACGACGACGAGACCGAGCACGGCCAGCAAAATAATCATGATCGCGATAATGCTCACGAGCGCCGCGAGGCCCGCTACCGGCCCCACTTCCTCCCGCACCATCTGCGCCAAAGATTTTCCTCCCCGGCGCACCGAACAAAACAAAATCACGCAATCATGCACCGCCCCACCCAATGTGGCCCCCACCAACATCCACAGCATCCCGGGCAAAAAACCAAATTGCGCCGCGAGCACCGGCCCCACCAGCGGCCCCGGCCCCGCGATGGCCGCAAAGTGATGACCGAACACCACCCATTTATTGGTCCGCACAAAATCCTTCCCATCCTCCTGCACGACCGCTGGCGTGGCCCGCATTTCATCCAGCGTCAGAACCTTCGCCATCAGCCACTCCGAATGAAACCGATACGCCACGGCAAACACGCACACCGCCGCCACCACCATCCACAGCGCACTCACCGGTTCACCCCGCGACCAGGCCAGGACCGCCACGGAGCCGACTCCGAGCGCAACCACCACGCTCCACATCACCGCACGAAAGAAAGTCGAAAGTCTCATAGAGGGGATATGATCAATCGATGGAGTGATGGATCGACCCGCGTTTCCTGGCCACAAGAAAAAAGCGGCTCGCGCGGGTTTTGGCTACTACCGTTGTTCGAAGATCCGGCAGGATCACTCCCCGGCGTTCGCCGTGTTCGAAGGGATCTGGATCGTGGATCGAGTGTAGGAGCTTGTTTACAAGCGAGGCGGAATTTAGGCCAACGGACCACGCCCTGAATCGCTTGCAAGCAAGCTCCTACCTGAATCCACGCTGAGCGCGCGAGACACCGCGCCCGCCCGCCTCAGCGCGCGTAGAACCCGGTCGCAGAATACGCCGCTGCAGGACCACCGCTCATCCCCGTCGGCGGCAAAATAAAGGCCAACGGCTGACCGTTAACCGTGACCTGAGCCGCCGTGGCGCGGGCCTCGATCGCGTGTTCGCCAAACGGCAAATTGCCCGCAGGACGATCGGCGAGTTGCAGCTCGCCGAGATTCGAGAGCGTGGACTCGATCACCAAGTCCGCGACGCTGATGCGTACCGTGGCTTTTTTTTGCGCGAGGGAGAGCGTGATATCAATCGCGCCAAGCAACACCGGCGCGTTTTCGAACGGCGTGCCCGCGAAAATCCTCGGCCCGAAATACGCTCCGACGGCAGCATTGGTTGAAACAAATCCCATGACGCGCGGCTGCGCCGGGTTCGCCGCATCCGGAATGAAAATCATTCCCGCCGGGGCCGACCCCACCGGCGTGTGCACCATGCGGGCGAAATGAACGATGACATTCGGCATCGGTAAACCAGGAGCGGTAACCGCCACCAAATCGACGCCATCAGACCAGGACATGTAAGAAGAAATCATAACAGAAAAAAGCCACGAATTTTAAAGAGACCTGACTCCAGGGCAAATAGTGCCAGGCGAACTTCACGAATCTCCCCCCGTGAGCGCCACCATGCAATCAGGTAACCGCCAACTACGCATGAATACGTAGACCGGGCGAACCACGCGCGGGGCCGCACCGCATCAATTCCCCGCCCTCATTTCTTGCGCAAAATCGCTCCCGCCTTCGAGTAATCAAAAGCCCCCTCCCACATCGCGACCACAATCATGGCCACCGCGTTTCCACATAAATTGGTGAGCGCCCGGGCTTCCGACATGAACCGATCAACCCCAATTAATAACGCGAGGCCCGCAAGGGGAATATGACTCACGGCGCCGAGCGTCGCCGCCAAGGTGATAAAGCCGCTCCCCGTGACCCCGGCCGCGCCTTTCGACGTCAACAATAGCACCCCCAGAATCGTCAGTTGCTGCATCAAGGTCAGCGGCGTGTTCGTTGCCTGCGCGATAAAAATCGCCGCCATCGTCAGATAGATCGAGGTGCCATCGAGATTGAACGAGTACCCGGCGGGCAGCACAATCCCAACCACCGGCCGCGCACAACCAATATCCTCCATCCGCTGCATCATCCGCGGCAGCACACTTTCCGATGACGAGGTGGCGAGCACCACGAGGAGTTCCTCTTTGATGTATCCCAGCAGTCGAAAAATACTGAACCCGTGCCACCGCGCAATCAGCCCGAGCACGACAACGACAAAGACGGCGCACGTCACATAGACACACAACATGAGCTTACCCAGCGACAGGAGTGAGCCCGCCCCGTATTTGCCCACCGTAAACGCCATGGCGCCAAAAGCCGCCACCGGGGCGAAGCGAGTCACCACACCAACCACGCCAAAAAACGCCCGCGACACTTCATTCATGAGCGTCACCATCGGGCGAGCGTGATCGCCAAGCCCAGCCAAACCAAAACCAAACAGGACGGAAAATAACAACACCTGCAAGACTTCCCCCTGCGCAAAAGCCCCCACCACCGTGTCAGGAATGATGTGCAGCAAAAACTCGACCACCGAAGAATGCCGGGCCGCCGTCGTATAAGGGGCGACCTCGGTTGCATCCAGCGTGGCGACGTTCGCATTGATTCCCACCCCCGGTTGAATCCAGTTCACCACGACCAATCCGATGAGGAGCGCGAGCGACGAAACCACTTCAAAATACAGCAGGGCCTTGAAGCCGACCCGACCGATTTTTTTCAAATCCCCCATGCCCGCGATCCCCGTGACCACGGTCAAAAAAATTATTGGGGCGATCAACATCTTGATCAATTTGATGAAGGCGTCGCCCAACGGCTTCATCGCTTCGCCCCACCCCGGCTGAAAATATCCCAGCAGCACGCCAAGCCCAATCGCGACCAAGACCTGCACGTAGAGGTGCCGGAAAAGTCTCCCCATCGGGCCCGCAGTCATCGCTCAATGCCCCGCGCCGGCTTGCTGCTCCTGAATGTATTCCTGTTTCAACCCAAGTTTTTCAGGCGCGTGCAAGACCAGCATCTTCATGCGAATATCAGCTGGCACCGTCGCCGCCGTCGCCTTTGAAACGACGACCATCAGCGTGATCGACAGCGGCACCGTCCAAATCGCGGGCTGCTCACAGAGAATCCGCAGCAGCGGATGATGCGCCCAAAAGCCATTCAACGGCGCGAAGCCCGCAAAGATTTTTCCCATCGGCCCCTTGTCGAGCGAGAGCGTGCTGAAATTCGTCAGCGCCGCCGCCACGAGCGCGCACAGCCCGCCGGTGAGCATACCGGTCGCAGCCCCTTTCATCGTCATGCCGCGCCACCACACACTCATGAAGAGCAGCGGAAAATAACTGGCCGCCGCGATCGCGAAAGCCTGGCCGACCATGAAATTAATTTCGAGCGGCTCGACAAAACATCCGAGTCCAATCGCCACGCCGCCGATCAGCACCGCCGCGAATTTGAAGGCCGTCATCCGCTCCGCCGGTGAGGCTTTCGGCCGCAACATCCGACCGTAAACATCGTGCGCCAGCGCACCCGTCATCGAGACGAGCAGGCCGCTGAAGGTACTCATAAACGCGGCAAACGCACCCGCACATGTGATGCCGCTCAAAATCGAGCCGAGCACGCCGAATTTCTCGCCCAACAACGTCGGCAATTTCAGCACGACTTGATCGGTGCCCTTGATGCCGGCGAGACCGGTGTAGAGTTCCGGCATCAAATTGCGCCCGATCACGCCGAAGACCGGAGGGAACACATAGAAGACACCGATCAAAATCATCACCCACATCGTGGTGCGTTTCGCCGCCACGCCGTCCGGGTTGGTGTAGAAACGCACGAGAATATGCGGCAGGCCGGCGGTGCCGCACACGAGCGCGATGATCAGCGAATAAGTGTAGAGGAGCGAATACGGCTTTTGATATTCTGCGAGAAACGCGGGGCGCTCTTCCACGGGAAGTGCAGCTGCGGCCGCGTTAACCGCCTTGGTCGTGAGCGGGCCGAAAGGGGAAATCCAAGCTGTATCACGCGGGGCTTTTTCCACGAGTGGTTTGCGCACGAACTTGGCGTCAGGATCGCTCGCCACTCCGTTGTAGCCGGGGGCGCTGACCCCGGGGCCGATCGCGGCAGCACCCGCGACCACCACTGGAGCGGTCGTTGCATTGACGCTGAGATGCGTGCCATAAAAACCATAAACGGAAGCGAGCACGAAGATCGGCACACTGATCGCGAAGAGCTTGATCCAGTATTGGACCGCCTGCACGAGCGTGATGCCCTTCATCCCGCCGAGAGCGACATTGAGCGTGATCACCGCGCCCACGAGCACGACGCCGGCCCAGTACGGAATTCCAGGAAAAATATACGCGAGAGTGACGCCTGCGCCTTTCATCTGCGGCATCGTGTAGAAGAAACCGATGAACAACACGAAGCAGACGGCGATCTTGCGGAAGAGCGGTGAATCGAAACGCCCTTCGGCGAAGTCAGGAATCGTATACGCCCCAAAACGGCGCAGCGGACCGGCGATGAACAAGAGCAAAAACAAATAGCCGCAGGCGTAACACACCGGGTACCACAAGGCGTCGTAGCCCGATGACATCACCATGCCTGCGATGCCCATGAACGAGGCGGCGGAAAGATATTCGCCCGAAATCGCGGATGCATTCCAACCCACCGACACCGAACGGCCCGCGACGAAGAAGTCGCTCGCGGTTTTGGAGGTTTTGGCGGATCGGAAACCCATCCACACCGTCACAAAAACGGTGATAAAGGAAAACGCGAAAATCCAGGGATCGACCCCGTTGAGAAAAGCGAGCGTGGGCATCATGGGTTCAGCGTTTGATCGATTTTACCTCGTCCTCTTCCAACGCCATCGAGCGTTGGATAAAGCTCCACGAAATCACCCACACGAAAGGGAAAAAGAGCACCCCGAGGATGAGCCAACTGAGCGTAAACCCGGCCACGCGCGTGGCCATCATGGCGGGCGCAAAATAGTTCAGGAGCGGCATTCCCAGCTGTGCGAGGAAGAAAGTAGCCGCGCTGCCCACTGAAAGTTTGAGCTGACGGCGCATGAGCAAGCGGAGGAATTCCTCGCTATGAACTGCATCCGGGGGTGACGGGGGCGTGGACATTTCGCAGCACCATGAAGGCACGACGACGACAGGCAATCCGGTTTTTCATCGTCCGGCCCTATTCGACTCGCCACCACCGGTCGCCCCCCGCCTGCGTAGGTTGCGTGCTCGTCACGCAACGCTGGGATCACCACCCAAAAAATATCACGGCCAGCACGCCCCTTTCGCGTAGGTTGCGTGCTCGCCACGCAACGCTGGAACTGGGCCAATTATTTTCCTCAGGTGGAACGCGACCTCCGGGCGCGTTTTCTGCTGCGCGTACCCCATCAACCGGTCCGGAGACCCACTCCCGTTAACATATATCACCGAGGCCCTCCTTTTTGAAAAATCCGATGTAGGTCGGGCTTTATGCCCGACATCTTTCCCCGCATGTCGGGCATAAAGCCCGACCTACAAATGCGACTTTCACGCCAACCCTTTTCGCGAATTCCTCAATTCAACGGCCGTGGACCGGAGGTCGGATTCCACCTTCCCCAACTTCAACCGTATCTCAAAAATCCAAAAACTGCAGCGGCGCCAGCTTCACCGTGAACCGCTCACTGTAAGGCTTCACCCGCTTAAAATCCGTGCGGGTCGCCGCGTAATTACCACCCACCTTCACAAATAAAATCGACCCCTCGCCGTCGGCGCGCAGCGCGGCAATCGGCGGCGCGAATTGCGGATCGACGACAGTGAAATCCATGTCCGCCTCGCCGGATTTGAGTTTAAGAATAAGGGCCATCCGCATCGATTCACGCAGGCGCACGCCGACATTCTCAAAGGCCTGGCGCTCCTTGTTAACCCGCGCCGTGACGCGGAACTTCTCGGGCGGCAGGCGTTGATTATCATTTTTACTCAGTGGCACTTCATACGTCACTGTCGTCGCCGTTTCTTCAACCACCGTGGCCTTGTCCAAATCCAACAATTCACCGAGTGCACGGCGGCTCTTACGGCGCTTATCGTGCTCCTTTCGGTATTTCTCGATCTGATGCTCCGTCGGTTCCTTGCCATTGATTTTAATGGGCGTCCATTGGACTTCGAACGGTTGCGACGGATCGTTGCGCACCACGATCTCCTCCTCAATTTCCCCCTTCCGGTCTTTACTGATGACGGTCTGGGTGTAGGCCCAGCGCTCGGCATCGGCCGCGTAATTTTTTACTGCGGCCTGCAGCAACGCCGGCGGTTCCGCCCGGGCGACCGCAGCGGCCAATAGAGCAATCAGGGCAAAAGGAAAAAGACGCATGATCAGTGGGAACCCTACTCGCCCGTTTTGTTTCAGCAAGTGTCGGCCAAAATCATCAACCGACAAAATCATTACTCTCATCGCGCCGGGTCAAGTGATTGAGGTATTCCTAGGCCAGCATGCTTGCACGCGCTCCGCGATACCTTGAGCGAGGTAAGGCCACTGGCTATTGAAAATCAGACTTCAGGTAGGGGCCTGTTGCCTCAACGGCCCTCGGGGTGCACCGCGCCACGCCCAAGCGAACCACCAAAGACGACGCGGGCACAGTCCCTAAACGGGCGTCGAGCTGCTCTCTTGAGCTCCTCTCATTGTAGGGCCGCTGCTTGCGGCGGCCTCTCCGTAGGTGGCGCGCTCGTCGCGCCACATCGGAGCGAACCACCCGATCATTTCGCCGCAATCATGCAACGCACCCGCTCGCGACCCAAATAGCGGCCTCACCGAGAGGCGGAAGTACACGATGCGAGCTCCGGATTCTCACCCCCCACGTTTGGCTGACCGGCGCGCTCCCTTGATCGCCTTTTGGCCATATTTCACTCCATCCTCGGCTAACACCGCAGGTGGTGCGTTGAAATCAACCAGTTCGGTAAGCTTCAGCCCGAGTCCCTCGGCCATCTTGATCAACGTAGAAAGGCGGATATGTCCTGCTTTCGACCGGCTTCGACCTGTTGGTAATGCTTGTAAGTCAGCCCGGCGCGCTCGGCAAAAGCCTCTTGGGTCAAGCCGCGAGCCTGCCGAAGATCCCTGATGCGCGCCAGCAGGCGCTTTGATGTGTCGTTTGCCACGAACAACAATAGCCGGAGTCGTGGCTCCCAAACACCCGGGCAAAGGTAGTGTTAGCTTTACACCCTTCTAACGGTAGTGCGAAGTGAAGATAGCCATGCCCGACCTTCCGCTTCCTTGCCGCGACAACTCCGTCCGCGAGGTGTTCAGGCCCGACCGAATTTGAGCGCCGTGTGAGCGCTTCTACCCCGTGCCTGTCCCGCCACTCCCCACTCCAACGAAATTCCTCACCCACCCAGGTGAGAATACACTGAGCCAGCGGCTGGAATTCACCGCCACGCGCGCTGCGTCCTGACACGCCATCGCCGATTCCGCCATGGCCATCAAGAAATCCGAGCTCTACTCCTCCCTCTGGCAAAGCTGTGATGAACTGCGCGGCGGCATGGATGCCTCCCAATACAAGGATTACATCCTCGTTTTGCTCTTCGTGAAATACGTCTCGGACAAGGCCGCCGGCCAGAAGGGCTACCTCCTCGACGTCCCGCGCGGCGGCGGCTTCACCGATATGGTCGCACTGAAAGGCGACAAAGACATCGGCAACAAGATCAACATCATCATCGCCAAACTCGCCGAGGCGAACGACCTCAAAGGCGTCATCGACGTCGCCGATTTCAACGACGCCGACAAGCTCGGCAAGGGCAAGGAAATGGTGGACCGGCTCTCGAAGCTCGTCGGCATCTTCGACAATCCCGCGCTCGATTTCCGGGGTAATCGCGCCGAGGGCGACGATATTCTGGGCGACGCCTACGAATACCTCATGCGCCACTTCGCCACCGAGTCGGGCAAGAGCAAGGGCCAGTTCTACACCCCGGCGGAGGTTTCCCGCATTATGGCGAAAGTGATCGGCATCGGCAGCGCTACCAGCGGCAGCCAGACGATCCACGATCCCACCAGTGGCTCCGGCTCCCTCCTGCTCAAGGCCCACGACGAGGCCAAGAGCCGCACCGGCCACGATCTCGCGATCTACGGCCAGGAAATGGACAACGCCACCGCCGCGCTGGCTCATATGAACATGATCCTCCACGACTGCCCCACGAGAGAGATCTGGCAGGACAACACCCTTTCGACGCCCTACTTCAAGACCGCCGCCGGCCAGCTCAAGACGTTCGACTTCGCCGTCGCCAATCCGCCTTTCTCCACCAAGGCGTGGAGCAACGGCTTCGATCCGGCCAACGATTTGTTCGGCCGCTTCAAGATCGGCGGCGTTCCGCTGATTCCGCCGCAGAAGAACGGCGACTACGCCTTCCTCCTCCACATTCTCGCCACGCTCAAGAGCACCGGCAAGGGCGCGGTCATTCTCCCGCACGGCGTGCTCTTCCGCGGCGGTGCCGAGGCCGCCATCCGCCGCGCCATCGTCCGCCACGGTTACATTAAGGGCATCATCGGCCTGCCGGCCAATTTGTTTTACGGCACCGGCAATCCCGCCTGCATCATCGTGCTCGACAAGGAAAACGCCGCCGCCCGCAAAGGCATCTTCATGATCGATGCTGCGCGCGGCTTCCTGAAGGACGGCAATAAAAACCGGCTCCGTGACCAGGACATCCACCTCATTGTCGATGCGTTCACGCGCCAGCTCGAAGTGCCGCGCTATTCCCGCCTCGTGCCGCTCGCCGAGATCAGCGACCCGAAAAATGATTTCAATCTCAACCTCCCGCGCTATATCGACA
>JANYFP010000006.1 GCA_025362555.1 Verrucomicrobiota bacterium | reverse complement strand
ACACCGTAGACGATGAGTCGAAGGGGAATTCTAAAGTTTCGCCGATAGGCGAAACTCATTAGCGGTCACCTCCTCTGGCTTGGTTTCTGGTCGAAGCTCTCTTTCGCCATCACCCATCGAAAACAGCGAGGAACCAGAAATCATTCAGATAAAATCCTGGCCAAAATAACTTCACGTGCGGAGCGAATCGCCACGAATTTATATCTGATAGAATATCCGTAAGCACTGGCCGGGCCATCGGCTGGGCGACGGCCGGACCGTGGCTTCAACTGTTTTTCTAGATTAAAAATGATGGTGCGGAAATTTTTAAAATGAGCCTGGAGTGCAAACGGGAACACGCTGTTTTGCGGGCATAAAAAAACGGGCGGCGTGCTAAACACGCCGCCCGTTCCACACAATATACCCAGCAAATTTATCAGACTTCGAACCGAGGATCTTTTTAAGCCGTGGCCAGTTGAGCGGGCGCGGCTGTCGATTTACCGAGGTTCGCTTTGGCTTCGTCGAGCGTGCTGTAGAAAACCCAGTTGCGCGTATCTTCGAAGCCTTTGCATTCCGTGATGATCTGGCTGTTGCCGACGAGGGCAAACTGGATGGTGAGCTCGCGGGCGGTCTGCATCGTCTGGAAGAGGAGCTTGATTACGCCCATGTGGAGCGTCTTCAGTTCGTGAATGTCGATGACCATCCGGGCGTGACCTGAGTCAACGGCCTCGGAGACTTTTGCTTTCAAATAATTGCTGACTTCGGCCACGACCGAGGGCGAGGAGTTCTCTGGCAAGCGCATGATCAGGAACCCCGTTTCATGGGTGAAATAGCGTTGCGAGGTATCGAGGTTCATCGCCTTGCACATCTTCGATTCGAGTTCGCTGATGTCGATCGGCTTGGTGACGATGGAAGTGAATCCCACCGTTTGGGCCTGGGCTTGCTGACCACTCTCAGTTTTAACGACGAGAGCGAAGATGGGCGTGTATTTGGTCTTCACGTTGGTGCGCATGAGACGGAAGAGCGTGAACGCTCCTTCCTCCGGCAGGGAAAGACTCATGAGCATGAGATCCGGCGGGGTCTTCGTGCAGAAATCCAACGCTTCGCCCTGCGTGCTCACGCCGTGAATTTTCCACGGGGTGTGCTTCAGGCCTTCCTGGATTTGCTGGATGATCACCGGCTTGTCTTCCACCACCAGAATGTCGGCGGAATCGAAAATGGACTTGGCCTTGGCCGATTGCTCGGAGAGTGGTTTGAGATCGATGACGCGACCCGCTTTTTCGAGGAGCGCATCCTCCTTAAATGGTTTTACGAGATAATCGCGGACGCCGATCTTGGCGATTTTAAGGACGTTGTCGCGGCCACCTTCAGCGGTCAGCATGATGACCGGAATGCTTTTGAGGGCGGGGTCCGCTTTAAGTTTGGTCAGCATTTCCACGCCGTCCATCACCGGCATGGTGATATCGAGCAGGATGAGATCGGGCATGTCCTTCGCCGCGATCGCGAGGCCTTCGACGCCATTACCGGCTTCGAGGATGTCGCAATCGTAGGTCTTGAATGCCTTCCGCACAATGATGCGGACAGTTTTGGAATCGTCGACGGTGAGGATTTTGTAGCGCATGGACGTGAGTTTTTGGGAAATTAGTCTCCAGACTTGAGGAGGATATCGGCCGTTATCTTGTGGCCGCCTGAATCGAAACTATAGGTGTGGCGGGTCGCGGAGCTGATCGGCTCGATGGAGAAATTGCTGCCGCGCAAAATTGAAGGGATCGTGAGTTTGCAGGGATAGCCCGCGTCACAGAGGCCGTTCTTAAATCCCCCGACCGTCATGTTGGTGAGTTCACCGATGGCGTCGTTGATGACTTCGTCTCCGGCCTCCTCCAACTCCGCCTCGGTCATGCCGAGCAGGTGGCAGGTGCAAAGCCGGGCGAAGGAGTCGCCGAGATAAAGATAAATGAGTCCGTTGACGTCGCCGATGAAGCCGACGGTACCGACGACCATCAGTTGCTGGTTGTCATTGATGGTGACGGGGGCCGAGGTGCTAGTGGGTTGCGGGATGGTCCCGACCAGAGTTGGCACGCGGCCAAGCATCGTTTTGAAAACATCGCTGACAGCGCGGATAATATATTCGCGGATCAGCGGTTCAGTAATTTCGGCGGCGGCAGGCATAGGCGGCGGGTGGAAGAGGGGATTTACACCTCTATCGGCGCACCTTTGGCTAAACTTAAAATCTTTTCAGGATAACTTCATCCGCAAGTTTTCAAGTGCCTGGCCCATTGAAACGACGGGCGAAAATGTACTTTCTCTGGAATCGATTCTGGAGGCGTCAGGGCTGGCGGATTAAGTCGGGCCGGTGAAATTTCCGCTCGGCTGCGCCGGTGAATGTTCGATGAAATCTTACGCGAATGGTCGACGTGAATTTTTTACTCCGCTATTACAAAGCGGTTTTGCGAGTCACGTTGCTTCCACAGCAATTGCACAAACAGTCGTTGCCTGATTACCGCGATCAGCGGTCTTCGTCGGGACCGCTTTACGCCTCGGCCGATTCGAGGCCGGCCTCGATGGGATCGCCCGCTTCGCGGTATTCCTGCAGTTTGTTGCGCAAGGTGCGAATGCTGATGCCGAGGACTGCGGCCGCCTGGGTTCGATTGCCTTCTGTTTGGAGCAACGCGGCCTTAATCGCCTGCTTCTCGAGAATCGCGATGGTTTGGACGCCGCCGCTGCTGTCGGTCACCGGCACGGAGTGATTGGTTGGCGATGGATTGGCCGAGCTATTGATCTCGTAGGTGGGAGCTGCGGGTTCGGCGGAAGCAACCGCTGGCGCCGGTTCTTCAAGATGATAGTCTCCGGGCAAACCGAGGGCGGAGGCCGTGATCGGGCGTCCGTTTTCAGTCAGGATGACGGCGCGCTCGATGGTGTTCTGCATCTCACGGACGTTGCCTGGCCAACGGTAGCTGGCGAGAGCGGCGCGGGCGGAATCGGAATAACCATTAACCTTGATCCCGTGTTTGCGGGCGCAGCGACGGAGGAAATGTTCGGCGATCAGCAGAATATCTTCTCCGCGTTCCCGCAATGGCGGCACCTGCACGGGGAAAACATTCAAGCGATAATACAAATCCTGCCGGAAATCGCCTTTCTCCACGTAGCTCAGCAGATCGCGATTGGACGTGGCGAGCAGGCGCACATTGACCTTGATGGTGCGGTTGCCACCGACGCGTTCGAATTCTCGTTCTTGCAGGACGCGCAGCAATTTCGCCTGGAGATTCAGGGGGATTTCGCTGACTTCATCGAGGAGGAGGGTGCCTTGGTTGGCCAATTCGAAACGCCCTTCACGCCGCTCGGTTGCGCCCGTGAAGGCGCCGCGTTCGTGACCAAAAAATTCGCTTTCAATCAGGTTCTGGGAAATGGCCGCGCAGTTCACCTTGATGAACGGATGGCTGCGCCGCGGACTGGCCCGGTAAAGTTCGCGCGCGATCATTTCTTTGCCGGTGCCGCTTTCGCCCGTGATCAACACGGTGGCGTCAGTCGGTGCGACGCGCTCGACCATTTGTCGCAGACGCAACATCGCGGAACTTCGCCCCACGAGTCCGCCGTCTTCGCCTTCCTCCGGATTACTCAAGTAACGATTCACCTGGAGCAGCTGACGGTACGACTGGGCCTTCTTTAGAATGATATCAATCTGGCTGGGCGAAAATGGTTTTAACACATAGTCGAACGCGCCGGCGCGCATGCAGGCCACGGCGGATTCGATCGTGCCGTAACCGGTCACCATGACGACTAGCGGATGTTCCGGAATCGTCGCCACCCGCTCGAGAAACCGCTGTCCGTCGCCGTCCGGGAGCCGGAGATCGAGCAACATGAGGTCAAACGAGTCCGACATCAGCAACGTCTCCGCTTCCGCCAGAGATTGAGCGCAGCGCACTTGGCATTTTCGGCGCGTAAAAATCTCGCTCAGGAGGTTGCGGACGACGGGTTCGTCTTCGACGACGAGTACTTTTTCAAACGAAATAGCCATGCGGGAGAAGTGGGCAGAGGATTAAACTCCCCCGCTGCGCTATACAACCAAATCCTGTGGCTCAAAATGGGAGCCGAAAGACCAATGCTTTACCGATCATGAACCCTACGTTTCTTGCTCCCGGATGTGGGCGCGTCAGATTAACATCTTTTTCAATTTCACCAGCACTTCTTCCAGCGGATAGGGTTTTTGGAGAAAACACGTGGGGCCGGTGCGCGAGAGGGACTCTTCGGCTTCCCGCTGGTAGCGGCCGCTCGAGAGGAGGACGGGCAGGAGCGGCTTAAGTTCACGGAGCTGCGTGCACATCTCGGTGCCGTCCATGTCCGGCAATTTGAAATCGGCAATGACCACACAGACTTCCGTGGCATGGGCCCGCAGAAAACTCACTCCTGCCTGACCGCTGCTCGCCCACAAAGTTTTGGCTCCGAGCCGGTCTAACCAGCTGACCAATAAGTCGGCAATGAAGGTTTCATCTTCCACCAGGAG
>JANYFP010000528.1 GCA_025362555.1 Verrucomicrobiota bacterium | reverse complement strand
GCTGTGGGTTTCGGGGAGTCTGCTAATCGCAGACTGCAGTGGGCCTGCCTGCAATTAGCAGGCCCCCGAAACCCAATGGCGGAGACCATGAGTCGAAGCCGCTCTTTCAATGATTCATCCATTGATGAAACTAATTAGTGGTTTAACTCTCCGGGGCTTTGGATGGGTGTTCGTATTTACCCACCGGAAGTAGCGAGGAACCTTCCGCAGTTGGTTAACCGCTCAATTTCGCTCATCGGCGCTAATGCAAGCAATCCTCGGATTTCGTGCCGCAACTCTTTGTTCACCGATCAGGTGTACCGTTTTTCAATTTAGTCCCCTTTGAATTTATTGATTAGCGTAGATTAGCGGTTTCTCATCTGAGTTTTATCGGCTTATGCGAAGGGGGCGGCCTTGGCGAAGGCGGAATACCCCGATTGGATGCGTCTTTTCTACTCTGACTCGCTCGCGGCACACTCCCTTTCAGGCGGCCAGCGGTCAGGCTGCGCTATTCTTCAGGTAAATCTTGTTTTCACTCGGATAAATCCTAAGAAATGATGATATTAGGCATCCTTACTTCAGGAAGTTTAATTTCTCGGACAATACTCTTGCCAAGCGCTCGGCCGTCCTCTGTTTTCGTGCGCTCTACTCATGCAAAAGACAAAAAAATCCGTTGCCAAGCGCTTCAAGATCTCGGGAACGGGTAAGCTGATCCGCCGCACTCCGGGGTTCCGCCACCTGCTCGCCGCCAAAAGCACGAAGTCCAAACGTCGTGCTTCCAAGGACAAGCTGGTTGCTCCCGGTCATGCTGCGCCTCTCCTCCGCTGCCTGCCGACCGGTCTCCGCTAAGCAGAAGCGAAAACAGTAACTTCGCCAGGCGGGTGAATCCTCACGAGACGACCCGCCGGCGCCCATACCAACCCTATAAAACATGCCTCGTACAACTAACGCTCCAGCGTCGCGCAAGCGCCGCAAAAAAGTCCTGAAATACGCCAAGGGCTATTTCGGTAATAAATCCAAGCTGTTCCGCTACGCCAAAGAAGCGGTCCAGCATGCCTGGCAGTACGCCTACATCGACCGCAAGAAGAAGAAGGCCAACATGCGTGGCCTTTGGATCGTGCGCTTGAATGCCGCCTGCCGTGAGGCTGGCATCAGCTACAGCCGCTTCATCGAAGGTCTCAAGGCCGCTAACATTCAGCTCGACCGTCGCCAGCTCTCCGAGATCGCGATCGCCGATACCGTGGCTTTCAGCGGCCTGATCAAGAACGCTCAGGACGCTCTGGTCGCCAAAGCCAAAGCCGCCAAGGCCTAAGCTGCTCACGCAAAACGCGACCGTCTGTCGGCTCGCGTTCATGGTTTAAAGACCATTTCTTTAAAGGACGGGTCTCCCAGTGAGCCCGTCCTTTTTTTCGCCCACGAAACACGCTAAACTGCACGAAAATTGATCCCATCGACCATTAAGATTTAGATCTTGGCTAGGCAGCGTAGTGGTAGGGGCGATTGCCCCCAATCGCCTAGCGCGGGCCGAGGGCCGTTAAGGGCAACACCGTTGTTTGCCCGCTGCAAACCCGGTATTTGTGCGGGCCGGTCGCCCGGCAAACCGACCCCAATCCTGAAGTTTATTTTTAAAACGCCGCTGATATAACTTCCGATTTCGCGCCGTTTCGTGTGTTTCGTAGGCCACCTGATTTTACTTCCCCATGCAAGATACTCTGTCCGCCATTCTCGCCAAGGCCTCCGCCGAATTTGTCACTCTGAAAACGCGCGCCGATTTCGAGGCCGCCAAGGCCCGTTACGTCGGGCCCAATGGTGAATTAACCGCGCTGATGAAACAGATGGGCGCCGTGCCGAAAGAGCAGCGCCCCGCGATGGGCAAGCTCATCAACGAAACAAAGGGGCAGTTGCAACTCCACCTCGACGCCGCGCTCGCTCGCATCAGTGACAGCGAGATCTCCGCGCAACTCGGGCCCGCCATCGATCCCACGCTGCCGTCGCCCGATTCTCTCCGCGGCACTTATCATCCGCTCACCCTCGTGCGCGAGGAGATGTGCCGCATTCTGCGCAAGGCCGGATTCACCGTCGTCGAAGGCCCCGAGGTTGAAACGGAGTTCTACTGCTTCGACGCCCTTAACACGCCCGCCGATCACCCGGCCCGCGATGCGCAGGACACTTTTTATTTCCCGGAGAAGGCCCGCTTCGGCAACGTGGCGAAGAAAACGCCGGAAGAAAAATATTTGCTCCGTACTCACACCTCGTCCGTGCAGATCCGCACCATGCTGAAGGGCGAGCCGCCGATCCGCATCGTGTCTCCGGGCCGCGTGTATCGACGTGACACCTCTGACGCCACGCACAGCGCAAATTTCCACCAGATCGAATGTTTGTACGTCGACAAGAACGTCACCGTGCGCGACCTGAAGGCGCTGCTTGATTACATCTTCGCCTCGTTGCTCGGCAAGGACACGAAGACGCGTTTCCGCCCGCATTATTTCGGTTATACCGAGCCGAGCTTTGAAGTGGATCTTTCCGCCCAGCATTTGCCGAAGGTGAACAAGGAATGGATTGAAATCGGCGGCTGCGGCATGGTCGATCCGGCGGTGTTTGAAGGCGTCGGCTACGACCCCACGATCTGGAGCGGCTACGCGTTCGGCATGGGCCTCGAACGCCTCGCGATGCTGATGTACGGCATCGATGACATCCGTTATTTCTATCAAAACGATCTCCGCTTTCTCCGTCAGTTTGCTTGAAACCACTCATCCACCCTAATCGGACACTAATCAGATCGGTTTTTCCATCAGTGATAATTAGTGAATATTAGTGGTTAAATTCTCTCCATGAAAATCAGCCGCAATTGGCTCGCCCAGTATCTCCAGATTAACGCTTCCGTCGATGAGCTGAAGCGTGCCATCACGTTTCTCGGCTTCGAGGTCGAGGGCGTGGTGAACACCGGCCTGCCTCCGCTTGACCTCGTGGTCGTCGGCGAAATCAAAACGCGAGACAAACATCCCAACGCCGACAAACTTTCCATTTGCACCGTCGATGTCGGTCCGGCGCAAGGCGGCGTGCGCACCATCGTGTGCGGCGCACCGAATTGCGATGTAGGCAATCGCGTCCCGGTCGCCCTTCCCGGCGCAGTGTTGCCTGGTGATTTTAAAATCAAGCAATCGAAAATCCGCGGCCAGCAATCGGATGGCATGCTCTGCGCCGCCGATGAGCTTGGTCTTGGCAGCGACCACGGCGGTTTGTTGCTGCTCGACCCGGCGACCCCGATCGGTCTCTCGATTAACGAGGCAATTCCCGGCGGCGACACGGTGCTCGACATCGAAATTACGCCCAACCGTCCCGATGCCCTCAGTCACATGGGTATCGCTCGTGAACTCGCGGCGTGGCTTCGCACCGAGGTCAATTTCCCGGAAATTAAATTTCGTGGCGCGACTCCTGAAACGCAGCGTCCGGATTTGCTGAACGAGGTTCGGGTCGATGCTCCGGAGGATTGTCCGCTGTACTCGGCGTTTGTGATTAGCGGCGTGAAAGTCGGTCCAAGTCCGGCCTGGCTGCAGGAGCGGTTGAAGTCCGTCGGCCTGCGTCCAATCAACAATCTCGTTGATATCGGTAATTTCGTGATGCTCGAACTCGGTCAACCGTTGCACGTCTTCGATGCACGGAAAATTGCCGGTCGCAAGATCGTCGTACGCCGCGCCGCCGATGGCGAGAAACTCACCACCCTCGACGGCAAGGAGCGCGCGTTGAACAGCCGCATGCTGGTGATCGCGGATGAAACGCAGCCATTGGTCATCGCCGGAATCATGGGTGGAGCGAATGCCGAAGTGGATGCGAGCACGACCAACATCGTCGTCGAGGCCGCGTATTTCCGCCCGCAATCCATTCGCTGGACTTCCAAGCGGCTCGGGCTGTCGTCTGATTCCGCCTATCGTTTCGAACGCGGCGTCGACCCGCACAGCACGATCGAGGCGGCTTATCGGGCCATTGATTTGATTCTCGAATCCGCCGGCGGTACCGTCGTCGGGCCCATTTTCACCGTGGGTGGTGATTGTCCTTGGCAGCGCGAAATCACGGTGACGCCGAATTATATCCGCGCTCGTCTCGGGTTTCATATCAGTGATGAAGAGATGCGGATTTCCCTCGAGGCGCTCAATCTCGTCATCGTGGGCGAGAAGGTTTTGAATGACGGCGTCGAGTGGACGGTGAAGGTGCCAAGCTATCGCACGGATCTCGATCGGCCGATTGATTTGGTGGAGGAAGTTCTCCGCATCTACGGCACAGAGCGCGTGCCGGCCACGTTGTGCTCGGGCCCGGCGCTGGTGGATGGCGATGATGATCCCATTGTCGTGTTCAATCGTAAGGCGACCGATTATCTCGTGGGGCAGCGTTTTCATGAGGTCGTGAATTACACGCTTCGTTCGCAGAAGGAGCTCGCGACCTGGGTTTCTCAGGCGTCGACGGAAGAATTGGCGTTGTCGAATCCGTTTGTGGACGACCAATCGCATCTGCGTCCCACGCTCGTGCTCGGGATGCTGGAATCGCTTAAACTGAATCAATCGCGCGGGGTTCCCGTGGCGCAACTGTGCGAAACCGGCCGCGTGTTCATGGAGCTCAACGGCACGGTGCAGGAGTGCGTTGGCGCTGCGTTTCTAATTTGCCACAACCCGAAGGAACGTTCCTGGCTCGCGCGGCCTGAACCGGATTTCTTTGGCGTGAAACGTCACATGGAAATTATCGCGGCAGAAGCCGGGATCGATTTGACCCGCGAGCAATTGGTGCCGGTGCGTGGCTCATTCTGGGGGTGGCAGGAAGGCCACTCGGCGGCGGCGGGCGAAATGAAACAGGGCTGGACCGTGCGTTTCGGGCTGCTGAATCTTGCGATGGTGCGCAGCCTCGGCGTCGAAGGAAAAGTCTGGGCCGGCATGCTGGCGGTGTTGCCTTCGAAACTCGCGGCGGTGACCAAACATCCGCGCTATCAGGCCTTCAGTTTGTTTCCCGCCGCGCTGCGCGATGTGGCGCTCGTGGTTGAGGTGGCGCGGCACGCCGAGGAAGTCCGGCTCGCGGTCCAGAAGGTGGCGCGATCCGTCACGGGGCCGGGCGTTTTCTTGGAAGCCGTTTCATTGTTCGATGT
>JANYFP010000463.1 GCA_025362555.1 Verrucomicrobiota bacterium | reverse complement strand
CGAGATCAAGGGTTCGCTCGGCCGCGAGCCGCCACTCGCGGCGGAAGTAGCCTTCGCCCCGAACTTCCGTGGTCGCTGAAATGAGCGGCATGAAATAAGTGCAGGTGCGGATCTGATTTCGGATTTTGGCATCCCACGCTTCACCGCCGCCGAGTTCATCTTCATCCAGCCAGACGTCGAGTCCCGCAGCTTCGAGGCTGTCGCGCAATGCCCGAGCCGCCACGCGATCAGCCGAGGCATAGCTCAAGAAAATCGATGGTCGCGGCGCTGGTTCTGCGGGCTGTGCGGCGCTGGTCATGGCTTTTTGGGAAGCTCTCCTCGTGCCAACCTTTGGTCAAGTCCTCACTCGGTGTGCCGGCGTGGCGGAGGTCGCTCGCAGAGGGCGAGCTTACTCGCGGCGGGTGGAAAAGAGGTTTCTCATTATCGGCAGGTAAATAGACCGAACTGATCTGAAACGAGTCAAGAGACGCACCAATAAGGCCTACGCGGACTTGCACGGTGTGGACGGATTGCATTAAAATTTCCGAAAAGCAGACCATGACGTGAACGTTAAGCCATGAATAGTGAATTCCAGAGCGTGATTAAAGCCCGTGATCGCGACGGCATTTTCACCATCGTGGCGAGTGCATCACTTTTATTGGTGAGTACAATTGGCGGAATCTCTCTGTCGTTGAGTCCGGCCACCGAGGGACTGGCTGTTTATGCTCTGCTGGTTGCGTTGGCGCTAACGGGTTGCGTGTATTTGATTCGTGCCGTTTCAAATTTCCGAGCTGCAAGAGAATGGGAGTTTTGCGCAAATGCTGATCGTCTCTGGTGGCTGATGAGGGACAAGTCGGAGGCGACGTTGGACGGGGAAGTCTATATTAGAGATATCCGTGCTCTGATTTATCATGCCGACGATGATGTTGATCCATTTCTGGAAATTGAGTTCAATGATAGTTCAATCGTACAGCTTCCGTCTCGCGGGCACCTCACTCGACCGCAATTACTCAAATTCATAAACTATTGGCGAGATGCGCACAGCGATATTCCAATCAAGAATTTGTTTTAGGGTCTGACGACCAACCGATCTTAATCCGTAATCTTAAAAACAAACACCGCGCCTTTTTCCGTGCCGACGGCGAGGAGCGAGTCGTCGGGGCTCCACGCAAACTTGGTCGCGGCTGAGGGCATCTTGGCCTCGGCGATCAGCGGATTTTTTCGGCTGGGCGACCAGAGACAAAACTCGCCGCTAGCTGCTGCGGTCGCGAGCAAGCCGTGTTGATGTTGAAAGGCGACCGCACACACTCGCGTCGAATGCGGGAGCAGCATCGGCTCGCGCCCTTCCGGGCCGGCGCCGGTGCAATCCCAGACGCACGCATCGCGACCGCCACCGGTGGCGAGCCATTTCGAATCGCGACTGAACGAAAGCTCTTTGAGTTTCGTTTCGTAACCGCTCATGTGGAATTCTTCGTCCCCTGCGGGCATCCAAAGATGCACGGCGTTGTCCTGGCAACCGGCGACGAGCCAGCGCCCGTCAGGCGACCAGGTGAGGGCGTGGATCGTGTTGCCGTAGGGGAGCTCTTTTTCGGCGGCGAAAGTGGTGGTGTTCCAGTTGCACACGCCACCGAAATAGGCGGCGGAGAGCATGGGCGTGGGAGTTGAGATCTGAGAGCTGAGCCCGTTCGGCGAGCTCAGGTCAGGAGTGGGGGCGGGAGAGAGCGCGAGGGCGGTGATCGTTTTGGGGGCGTCGGGAAAAGTGTGCGTGAGTGCGCCATCGGATTTCAGGGCGACGAGCTTTTTTCCGGCGGAGGCGAACAAAAGTTGAGAGGTAAGCCCGTTCGGTGAGCTCAGGGCAGGCGCTGAGGGTTGAGCGTGAGATGAAGACCAGGCCAGATGTTCGACCCAGGCCGTGCCGAGTTTTGTTTCGGCCGTTTGCCGGCCGGTTATTGCATCCCAGAAACGGACAAATCCGTCCTGGCCGCCGGTGGCAAGCTCGCTGCCTACGGGTTGCCACGCGATGCAGTTCGTCCCGTTGTCGTGTCCAGTAAGGACGTGTCGGATGGTGCCGGTGGTCGCGTCGTAAAGCGTTACGCTGCCCGCCGCCGAGGCGGCGGCAAGAATGGTGCCGTCAGGTGACCAGCCGAGGTCGATGGCGTAATCGTCGAGCGTCGCCGCCCAATGTTTGGAGAGATTCATTGCGAGGGGAAAGGAGTGGTTAGCGAGTAGCGGATAGGAGTAAGAGGAATGCGCGCGAATCGTTTGGGCTATGCCCACTACTCGCTGCTCACTCCGTCCGCCTTCAGCCTAAGATCAGGCAGGCTTTGAAACCTTCGGTGAGTGCGGCGCGGTCGAGATTCTTGCCGATGAAGACGAGCGTGTTGGTGCGGTTCTCGCCGTCCTTCCAGTCGCGGTCGAACTTCGCGTCGAAGAGCATGTGTACGCCTTGGAACACGAGGCGCTTCTTCGTGCCTTTTACGACGAGCACACCTTTCATGCGGAAAATATCGCCGCCTTTGGTCTCGAGGAGTTTTGAAATCCACTCGTTGAGTTTCTTGCCGTCGAGTTCGCCGGCGACGCTGATGCCGACAGACGTGACGCTCTCGTCATGAGAGTGTTCGTGACGGAACGTTTTGTCCCAGCCGTAGCGCACCACGCCGCCGTCCGGGCCGTGAAGATGCGTCGGCACATCGTGGGCGGTGAAGAGTACGTAGTGGCCGGCGGTCGCAATTTTGATCGGGAAATCGCCGTGCTCGTTCTGCAGTTTCAGGCGATGAAGTTTGCCGTCGGCAACGAGCGTTTCGCCGGGACCGGTGGTTTTTTCCCAATCAGATAACGCGAGAACGGTGGCTTTGATTGTGGCTGC
>JANYFP010000509.1 GCA_025362555.1 Verrucomicrobiota bacterium | reverse complement strand
CCGGAAATTTCGGAGCCCCCGCCGGCATCTGGGCAGCGCCGGACGAGGGTTTAGACAATGACGGTGATGGAGACCTGAGTGCTCCAGAAGATGATGACGGCGGATTATCCACGAATGAGTCTACTCAAATCAGCCGCGACCGAAAAGCCGAGCAAAGAAACCACGTTTTTTTGTTTCACTGGACGAGCTGGCAACAGCGACTTTCGTCGCCTTGACCAACGAGGCCGTCAGATGAACGGCAATCGATTCGCGCGCGGCGTCATTAATTCCGACAAAATAGCGGTCCAAACTTGCTCCTTCGCTCAGACTTTTCACCAAGCTCTCTTTTTCCTCTTTAAACCATTCCAAGGCGGCAGCGACTGTGGCGCGCAATGAATTCGCCTGCTTTTCCGCCTGGTCCTTTGTCATCGCTTTGACTGACGCCGCATCCGAAGGGTTTAATTTTGCTCCGTAATATTTCGCCAAGGCCAGTTGCTCAGGACGTGGAATTCCCGCCGCAACCAAACCGATCGCTTCTGCCAAGTGAAGACCGGTCGATCCCTTGCGGTAGGGCAGAAACTGGCAAATCCCTTCCTCATCACCATGCGTGAGAGCATTGAGCGCGTGCCGAAAATCCCCGCCCAACACCACGCGGGTGGACATTTGCTGACCCAAATTGGCAAAACCACCAATGGTCTTCACGTCTTCCGCCGCACAAACAATGCGCGTGCCTTCGCTGAAATTGGCCAACATGAGGGGGAAATCCTCCGGAATACTCAGACGGCTGAGGGTCTTTAAAATTGGGTTTTCCTTGGCCGAGCTCACTTCTACCTGAGCCACCATTTCACCGAAGGGATCGTCGAACGCCAAAGTTTCCTTCAGGATTCCCATCAGATGATCAGCCCGGTCGGTCCGACCAGCGATTTCCGGCAGCATCAACAATTCATCGTAGGTGAAATCGATATATTTCGAGGGCTTTTCCTCCTCACCTTCATGCGGCCATTCCTTGGTATCCAGATTTTGTGCGAGGCTGATGAGCGAAGTATCCGCCATAATCGAATGGCGGAATTTTTTCCGAATTTCATCCCATTCACTGCCAGTAAATTTAGCCATAGGTAAGTTTTCCAGAAATTAACTAGACGGGCGGATTTTCAATAATCTCATTCGCAAATCTCAAGTAATCATTTGCCACACTGTCTTCGTCAGTCGCCTCAGTGCCGACGAGAAAAACCGGAAGTCCGAGGGTTACAGCCCGACGGACAATCATGGCATCACGAATCTGCGTCGTGCAAATTTTCGCCGATGGCGCACAACCGCGCTTCTGCGTCTTAAACTGATTAAGGCGAAGTTGCATGCGCATCTTCGGCACCTCGATATCGGTATTCGTCTTGATCGAATTGAACACGATGCCGTAAACCATGGCCGCAGAACCCATCGCGGTCGTCCGGAAACTAGCAGAAGTTTGCTGAAAGCGGGTAAGCTTTTCGATCAGCAACGTAAACCCAATCAGGCTCAACGCATCCGGATTGGATGGAACGTAAATCTCATTGGCGCAATAAACCCCGTTCTGCGAGGCCCGGAGAACGTTCGGTGGACAGTCGAACAGAATGAAATCGTAATTGTTTTCAATTTCCGCGAGTTGCTCCTGGAAAATAACGTAGGAGGGCCGCTTGGGGTCAGCCTTATATTCACCTTCCAGATCCACCAAATTAAAAGTGGTTGGAACCAGATCGAGGCCAGGCAGCAATTTCTCTCCGTCCTTCCCTTCTACCACGTCCTTGATCACGCAATCCTTCAAGCGGGCCGTGCCGGGATCAAAAATCGAATACACGGAGCCAGTGCCCGTGGCGTTGATCTTATTCCACCTTTCCAACCGCATAAGCCATATACTGGCATTGGATTGAGTGTCAAAATCAAGCAGTAGGACGCGCATGCCGCGCCGAGCCAGACTCGCTGCTGTATTTACGATCAGCGAGGTCTTTCCAACACCGCCCTTGTAGTTGAGGAAGGCTATCTTGCGCGCCATTTGGTAGGATTTAGATTTCTAAGCTGACCATGGCACAGAAGATGACGGGCGCCAGTTAAAAATCCTACGAATTTTCAGCTTCGACGCCTTAAGCTTCCCTCTCCCGCTGCGCGGCTGAAATTCACCATCCCAACCCCATCGCCGAGGACCATTGTTCCGGGTCAATCCTCCACACAAATTGATTGATCACGGACTTTCAGCCTCCGTTCACCGTAGTAGTCTTCATGATGTAAAATACTGAAAAATCGCATTCGCCATCCTGAGAACGATCATAATTACCCCAAGTTTGCTCGAACGTCACCTGACCCGCACGCAATTGTCACAAGAGCTGGGCAGAATGTGCCCATGCCTTTTGTCGCAAAAATCCTTGCCGTCGACGACGAGCCTGAACTGACGGAGCTCATGCATTTCCATTTGGTGCGGGCCGGTCACGATGTAACCACCGCCGCTAACGGCTGGGAGGCCATCGCCTCAGTCAAACAGCGGCGACCCGATATCATCCTCCTTGATTTAATGCTGCCCGACCTCGACGGCTTCGGCGTATGCGAAATTCTCCGCCGGGATCCGCTCACTGCCACCATTCCGATCATCATCATTTCAGCGTGGGCATCCAGTGACTCGCGCAATCTTGGCTTGGAACTGGGTGCGCTCGACTACATCACAAAACCATTCAGCCCGCAGGACTTGGTCCGGCGGGTGAATCGTTTGGTCCAAGCTCGCGCAGTCTAGCACCTGGCTCAATTTGCGCCCAGGCCGAACTCGATGGGTACCGTCATGCGAAACGGAACCGCCCGGCCGTTGCGTTTACCTGATTCGAAGTGCCAGTTTCTGACGGCCCGGAGTGCCGGCTCGGAAAATTCACGCCGGCTCGTACGCACCACCGAAGCCCGCACCACCCGACCTTCTGCGTTCACATCGAACTCAACTGTCACGGTGCCCGTAATCCCTTGTTGGCTCATCGCTGAAGGATAATCCGGCGACATTTGCGCCGTCGCCCGTGGGACCCGGTCGAGTTGACCGGGACGGAAAATTCCGGTGCCGGCGGTGGGGACCGATTCAGTCCCCGGCCCCGACGGGCCGCCCGTATAGTCCTTCAGCGTTTCCACGCCGATTTTTGCAGGCGCGTGATCGACCACCGGAATGGTGAAGGATACTTTATCGGGCAAAGGCATCGCAACGTCTGGCAATTCTTTCACCGCCGGACCACCGCTGTCGGGCTTCGCTTCACTCGTTAGCTCCGGGTCAGGTTGATCAATCTCGACGAGTTCCACTTTTGGAATAGGCGGTAAATCAGACCCCGGATTCGCTTTCGTCCTGATACCCCCGATTGACGAATGAGGCGCACTGAAGAAAAGCGCGCCGTGCAGGCCCGCTGCGACTAACACCGGCCATTTGTAGCGTTGGATATTCATCAAAGAGACTACGCGCGAGCGACGCTTTTCTTAGTGAATAAATTTTGCCTCCCGCGCGACGTTTCACCATCCCACCCGCGCCGTATAAAAATACCCCGTTTCCGAGTCGTACGCGTCACGCGGTAATGCGGATTGATCTGCCCAAGCGACCAGGCACGCTGCCCCTCCATGGTTTTTTCAAGCAACGCATTTTCCGCCACCGTTACGGCGAAATATCGGATCACTCGCGCTTCCGTCTGGCGGCGCGGGTTAGTGCTCTGGTCACTTTTAGTTGCCGCCACCGCGTTCGCTGAAATGCCTGGCTATTTGCGCGCAGCCCTCGGGAAATTTAATCCTGAAGTCCCGCCCAACTGGGCCTACACACTCACCACGGAGCGCAGCGGACAACAAACCACCGAACGCTTCGATCCGTCAAAACCACCTGCGGAACAATGGAGCCTCCTGCGCACCGAAGGTCGTGCACCCACGAGCGAAGACTTGGAGAAATATTTCAAATACAAAGCAAGCCAGACGCCAGGCGCCACGCAGGCGACATTCCACAAAGGCGACATCGAACCGGGCACTATAAAACTCGTGCACGAGGACCCCGACCGCGCCGAATTCACCTGCACTTTCCGCGAACAATCCACCAACGCGGACAAAATGCTGGGACACCTCGGCCTTCGCCTCACCGTCAACAAACACGAGCCCTATGTGGAAAAATTCAGCCTGACCCTTAACGCCCCTTACAATCCCATCCTCACGGTAAAGATGCGCGAACTCGTGGTGACCATGAATTTTTCCCCGCCCACCGGAAACCGTCCCAGTCTTCCGGCCGAAAGCACGTCCCATTTTGAAGGACGGATATTCTTCTTCTCACTCGAAGAAAATCTGCACTTCACTTATTTCGATTTCACTGCGGTGCCGTAAACCTCCGGCCGGTGAGGGCACGGCCACCTCCACGGGAAAGCCACACCTCGTTGCCGCGCATTCTTCGCGATGGCGTTTGACATTATGCCGCAATCAAATGGCCTTGGGCGATTAACGCCTTTTGGCCTGTGAAAAGCCTTACCTTTCGCTGGAAGCTAACCTTGTTTATCGTGCTGATCTGCGGTGTGAGTCTCTCACTCGCATTTGTCGGCCTTTATATCTATGACGTCCGGCAATCCAATTTGGAGGTTCAGCGCAGAATCGGCAGTTCCCGCCAACTCCTAGTCGACAGTCTGACCTCGATCTTAGAGCAAAATCCGGACGCGACCGATCTCCCACTCAGCCTCGTCGCCCCCGATCCCCAAGTCGCCGCTGCCGCCGTATTCTCAAAAGACGGCAAACTTCTGGCGCAGTTCATCCGCCCCGGCGTCCGGGAAATTATTCCGCCGGCGCAACGCATCTCGGGCTTGATGAGCACCGAGCGCGCAGTGATCTGGTCGCCAATCATCCCCCCGAACGCTCCGACGATCAGGAACGACAGCAG
>JANYFP010000481.1 GCA_025362555.1 Verrucomicrobiota bacterium | reverse complement strand
TGGCCGAAGCCATCCCAATCATCGATGCGCGTCACGCCCGGGGCATTCGTGGGCACGGCCACGCTCACGCGTTCCTCGCCTTCGAGCAGCGAGACGATAATCCAGTCGGCGTAAATGGTGCCGGTGCTGTAATATTTTGTGCCGTCGACAAAATAGCCGCCGTTTTCATACAGCAGTTTGGCGGAGCCACCCGTGTGCTCGGTGCGTTCAGCCATCGCGTAGCCGAGGATAATGCCCTGCGCAATTTGCGGAAACCAACGGGCATGCGAGGCGGCGTCAGGAATATTGAGCCGCGCTTCGAGAAACGCGAAGTGTCCGCGGAAAAGATGGGAGACGTTGGAGTCAGCCTCGCCCAATTCGAGCAGCAGGCGGAACAGTTGCGGGATCGTGGCACCGAGACCGCCATAACTTTTCGGCATGCGCACGGCACCGAAGCCGGCTTCGCGCAACCACGCCACCGGTGCGTAGGCGAGCGTCCGCTTTTGTTCCCGCGCCACAGCGCCCTCGGCGATGCGCGCAAATATGGGACGGAATCGCGCCGCCAATTCATCCCACGTCGGCGCGGTGGCTGCACTCAGGTGAGCCGCAGGCGCCGCTTCGAGCGGGATCACCGGGACCACCGGCGGACTCGCGCCAAGCGTGGCAGAATCCGTCAACGGGGAAATGGGGGCAGTGCTGGATTGCGCGGAGGGCGCGGTGAGTTCGGCAGTGAGCATGGTAAAATGAGAGGACGGAATTTGTATCGCGGATTCAGGACGTCAGAGGCGCTTGTCGAGTTTGCGCACGACGATGTTGCCGCCGAATTGCAGCACCTGCACGAACACGACGATCAGGATAATCGTGAAAACCATCACGTCCGTCTGGTAGCGATAGTAGCCGTAACGAATGGCAAAATCACCGATGCCGCCGCCACCCACCAGACCGGCCACCGTCGAGTAGGAAAGAAAGCTTACGGTCAGGATCGTAACGGAATTCGCAATGCCGGAACGCGCTTCGCTATAAAGCACCTTCCAGATAATCTGGAGCCGGCTGGCGCCCATCGATTCGGCCGCCTCCACTACCCCGCGGTTCACGTCCAACAAAGTTTGCTCCACGAAGCGGGCAAAATAGGGAATCGAGTTGACGACCATCGGCACCGTTGCGGCCGTCGTGCCCAGCGCTGAGCCCACGATCAGGCGCGTCACCGGAATCATCGCGATCATCAGAATCAGAAACGGAAATGAGCGGACCAGATTCACCGCCCCATTGAGCACAAGATAGAAGCGCGGGGCTTTCACGAGCGAACCCGGCCGCGTCATGAAGAGCAACGTCCCGAGCGGCGTGCCGAGCGCGACCGCCAGCGGGATCGTGATGATCAGCATATAAAATGTCTGACCCAAGGCCTGAAGGATTTCCGGCCACGCATTTTGAATGTTAACAATCACCGGTTGCACAGGGGAAACGCGTCAGTGGTTCAGGTGATCAAGGAAGAAGATCGAGTCCCCGTATTTCTTACGGTAGAAATCCTTGAGCGCGGCGCTGGCGTAGGCGTTTTGCAGCGCCTTGATCTTCGGCGAGCCCACGAGAGCCCGGTTGACTGCGACAATCCCCCGATACGGCAGGGTTGCGGGATCCTCAAGTACGAGGGCGTCACGTTTCGGGTCGAAGCCGGCCAGCAGAACATAGTTCATGAACATGAAACCGGCGTCCACGTCATCGAGGGTGCGCAGTTGCATGAGCTGATCAATCTCCCTGAATTTGTAGCCATGGGGATTCGCAATGATGTCCTTCTGGCTGGCGTGGATGACATCGACGCCAGCGCGCAGTTGGAGCAGGCCCTTATCGCGGAGCATGAAAAGCGCCCGGCCGTTGTTGGCCGGATCGACCGGGATGCTGAAGGTCGCCCCGTCGGGAACCTGGTCGAGCGATTTGTATTTCTTCGAATATATTCCCGAGGGCGAAAGAATCGTATAGAAGGCGCGGGTAACGTTCTTCAGCCCGTGATCCGCGACGAATTGGTCAAAGTACGCTTCATGCTGGAAGGAATTCGCGTCAACCGTGCCGTCATCAACCATCTTATTCGGTTGGATGATGTCGTTGACCACAATCCAATCCAAGATGAAGCCCTGCTTCGCCACCTCGTCCTTAAGCACATGCGCGACCTCCGCATTGAACCCAAGGTCGCTCATGATGAACTTGATCGTCCGGTCGTCTGCGGGCTTTGCCGCCGGCCGGCCGCAGCCGGACGCCAGCGCCAACAGAGCGGACAGGGCGAGCGAGATAATTTTCTTCATGGCGAGATTGGGCGAACCGGGGCGGATTAGAGCTTGAACGTGATACCGCCGAAGATGCCGAAGCCGTCACCCGCTTGGAAAAGACGGTTGGTACGGTTGGTGGAAGCGGGACCGGCATCGAAAGTCGGACCGGCGCTCGAGGCGTATTTTTCATCGGTCAGATTCCGCGCATCGAGGTACACCTGCCAATGGTGCTTCGGGTGCTCGTAGCCGATGGTCGCCCCGAAGAGCGTGTAGCCGGGAGCTTCCAAGTGATTCGCGAAATCCACAAAATACGGCGAAGCGGATTGCAGCGACAAGGTCGCGTAGAAACCGCTCACGTGATCGTACTGAAAGCGGGCTTGGTAGTACTGGCGCGGTACGCCGGGCAATTCATTCTTCCCGAATGTCGGGTCATGCTTGTAACCAAAATCGTTCAGCGTGAGCGACTGACCAAACACGAGTTTGCTCGATTGGCCGGTGGGCGCGGCAGTGAGGAATCCGTTGCTGCTCCACAGCAC
>JANYFP010000479.1 GCA_025362555.1 Verrucomicrobiota bacterium | reverse complement strand
GTCTAAATCTTAAGATCCGTCGGTATAAACCGGCTCCTACACGCAAGTCCTTTCCCGCGGGAGCGGCTCACCGAGCATCTCTTCCACCAACTGCAGCATGGCCTCGGGCTGAAACGGTTTCCGGATCGTGCGATCCGCGCCCAGTTGTCTCGCCAGTCGCAAGAGATCAGGCATGGCCGCATGCTCCGCCCCGGTCATCGCAACCACCCGCGGCCGGGGATCAATTTTGCGCAACATCCGCAGCAATTCCAACCCGTCGCATTCAGGCATGAAGATGTCGGTGATCACAATATGCACGGTATGTTTCAACAGGTGGTTCAACGCACTCTGGCCATTCGAAACCGTCGTCGCATTGAAACCCAGGCGCTGAAACAGCGCGACGAGCGAACATCCGATTTGGTTGTCGTCATCAACAATTAAAAGAGTAACGCCGGTTTTCCCCTCCGGCGAACGGCCTGATTTCATTTCTGGCATGAGCAAAATTATTTAGCGGACCGTCGAAACCACATCCTCAAAGAAGTCGGCGGCCGCGGGGCCTTTAATTTTTGCCGTGACCGACCGGCCAGGAGGCCGGAACAGTGATCGCGATTTAACGGAAGAATTGACTGTGGCGTTATGCCCGGTCCCACCGGAACGTCCATTCACCAATCCCAGCAGCTCATCGACACAGCCCTTGAGCGTGGCGGCCTGAGCGTTCATCTCCTCGGCCGCCGCCGCACTTTCCTCGGCCCCGGCCGCATTCGTCTGCGTCACCTGATCCATCTGACTGACCGCCGTGTTGATCTGCTGAATCCCCGCATTCTGCTCCCGGGAAGCCGTGGCGATGTCGGCCACCAACTCGTCGACCCGGCGGGTTTTGGTCAGAATTTCCGTGAAGCCCGAAACTACTTTCGAGCTCAGTGAAACGCCCCGCTCACTCATCTGTACGGCCTGTTCGATCGTGACGGCCGTTTCTTTGGCGGCGTCAGCGCTGCGTTTCGCGAGACTGCGAACTTCCTCGGCCACCACCGCAAAACCAGCGCCCGCCTCCCCCGCCCGCGCCGCTTCGACTGCGGCATTGAGGGCAAGAATATTGGTCTGAAAAGCGATTTCATCAATCGTTCGAACAATCTTGGCCACGCTCGCGCTGGCTTTCTGCAAATCCGTCATGGCGGTGGACATTTGCTGCATATCAGCGGCGCCGATATCGGCGGCGCGACGGGTATCCGAGGCGAGGGTCTTGGCGATGTCGGCGTGCTCCGCGTTACGTTTTGTCATGCTCGCGAGTTCCTCGAGGGACGAACTGGTTTCCTCCAGCGACGCGGCCTGCTCGCTGGCTCCTTCCGCGAGAGACTGACCGGCAGATGAAACCTGCGTGGAGGCGGAGGCCACCTGATCCGCTCCCTGGCCGAGCTCGTCGGCGATAACACGGATGGGACGAGTAATACCGCGAGCGATCCACCACACGACTACCAACACAGCCAACAGCACGGTCGCACCAATCATGATAATGATATTGCGCAGGCGCACCGCAGGGGCGAGCACCTCACTCTCACGCAGCGTGATGACCACCGACCACGGCGTGCCGGTCTGTCCAATCGTCACGGGCGACGCCAGGCGAAACGTATTGTCGTTGAGTGTGTGGGAAAAACTTTCCGTATCGAACGGCTGCCCTTTCACAAAGTTACTGAGGAACGGCTGCACCCAGGGATCAGTCGAGACCATCGGTTTGCCACAGCGCTCAAGTTTCGGGTGTGCGACATAAATACCCCGATTGGAAATCAAAGCGGCGTAGCCGGTCTCACCGACCTTCACCTGGGCAATTTCAGTTGCGAGAGTTGCCAGCGGCAGGTCGACCCCAACCGCGCCGATGAATACTCCGGCGGCATTATGAACAGGGACAACGAGACTCGTCATCAGTACGTCTTTGCCCGCCACTTTGTAGTTATAGGGTTCAAGAATCGTCTCCTGATTAGTCCGCTTCGCGATTTGGTAATAATCACCCACTCCGTCGGTGCCATAGTCAACATTGGGTTCAACCGAGATGTCGCCCTTGCCACGGTTCCAATAAGGCACGTACCGGCCCGTCGCGTCGCTTCCGGGCTTATTGACAAATTCCGCATCGCGGCCGTCAAAAGCATTGGGTTCCCAGACGGTCCAGAGTCCGATAATAGCCGGGGTCTGCGCCAGGGTCTGCTTCAAGATCGAATCCGCCAACGTACGCGTGGCGTGGCCATCGATCACTATCCCCTCAAACACCCGCGCGACTCCACGGGCGACGCCGATGCTGGCGTTGAGCCGGCTCTCCATGTTGCCATCAAGGATCTCCGCTTCTTTGCGACTGATGGCCAGGGCATCTCTCTTGGCGGATCGCACCACCTGCATCGTCACGACGGTCGTCAGCGCCCCGAGGCCGGATAATACGGCCAGACCGATGGAAAAAATCATGCGACCGTTGAGGCCCTGGAGAAATTTAAGTTTCATGATGCGAAGTGAGTTGGGGTATGACGTGATTTGAACTCTGGCGTGGTTGGATTTTTGGACGCAAAAAAAGGCACTGCGACGCCGACACCCTCAGAGGGGAATTGGCGTAGCGGTGCCTTCGACTGACAGGCCCGTGTGTCCTGCCGGAGAAAGCTATCCACAACCGGGTTGTGGACCTTCTAGTCTGCTCAATCGGCCGGCCGGCCGGGAACTTTAGTAAAATAAATTCGCCGGCATTTTCACTCAGATCACCGGCCCCGGATCACCGCTCTTCTCAAGCAACTGTTCCAATTGCCGGCGCAAATCCGCCAGGTCCTTGCTCTTAAAATTCTGCTTCGTGCGCTCAAGCACCTCCACGGTGCGCCGCAGGGCGGCGACATGGTCCACTTGATCGAGGGAACCCGCCGCCCGCCGCTCGAGCGTCTGGGTCGCCCGCTCCACATCCGCCAAAAGGAGGATTACCTGGCGAAGCGAGGCGCGCAAATAACTACCCATTGGTCCGCCCGGTTGCGTCCCCGGGGATTGCCGCAATCCCTGCTCGATTTGTTCGAGTTCCTTTTCCCACGTCCGCAGGCGTTCCCGCCCCGTCTGCATCGCGCGAAATCCGTGATGATCGGCCACGGCTTTGTCGAGCAACCGGCACAGCTCGTCAAAGTCCGGCGGCTTCGTCAGGTAGGCGACGACCGGCAGCCGGACCGATCGCGCTGCCGTATCCACCGTCGGCCGGCCGGTCAGGAGGATCACCGGCAAACCTGCCGCCAATTGCGGCAGCGATTCGATGAGCTCCAAACCCACATTCCCCGGCATATTGATATCAGAAATTAGCACATCGAATTCAACCGCCCGAAGCACCTCCGCCGCATCAGCCGCCGTAGCGACACAGTGACATTCGAAACCAAACCGGCGCAGCATCGTGGCGAGGCCTTCGCGCAGGGCACGGTCATCGTCAGCGAAGAGCACGCGACCACGGGAGAGTTGACGAGGAGTTTCCATATTATTGCGAAGGCCGGCGACGGCGATCAATGGCGCGATGCACCGCCTGTGCCAAGCCGGCAAAATTGAGCGGCTTCGCCACCACTTCACAAATATTGAACCCGCGCAATTTTTCCGGCGTCCACGCGCCGCTTAAACCACTAACCATCACCGCAGACAACTCCGGTCGCACGCGGTGAACCTCCTGAATAATATCCAATCCGGTCATGCGTGGCATCGTGTGATCCGTCACCAGCAGGTCAAATGCTTGCGGGGTGGCGCGGAAACAAACGAGTGCATCAACCGGATTGGTGAAAGCAGTCACCCGATAACCAAGCCGGTGCAGGGTGTTGCGCATGGCATCGCAAATCGGCCTTTCATCATCAATCAGCAACACCGCTTCTCCCGACCCACGCGGGGTGCTTTCGTCCGGTTCCTGGGCGGCACTCATCGTGCCGGCATAGTTCGGAAAATAGAGTTCGAAGAGCGTTCCCTCCCCCAGCCGGCTGTCCACCGTGATGACACCATCATGATCTTCCATGATGCCATGTACCACCGAGAGCCCGAGCCCCGTGCCCTCGCTGGGCCCCTTCGTCGTGAAGAACGGTTCAAAAATCCTAGCCACCGTAGTTGAATCCATGCCATGACCCGTGTCAGCCACCGACAGACACACGTAGGCTCCGGGTTGGAGTCCGGCATGAAGCCGCGCCTTGACCTCGTCCACCAATCGGCGGCCCAGCGTCACTTTCAACCTTCCCGGCTGATCGCGCATCGCATGGGCGGCGTTGGTGCAAAGATTCATGATGATCTGATGAACCTGGCTGCTGTCCGCCAACACTTGGGGTGCTTGATCATCGATCATCGGCAGAATTTCAATCGTGGCCGGCAACGACGCCCGCAGGAGTTGGAGAGCCTCCAGCACGACCGGATGTAATTGCACCGCCTGACGCTCCTGCTGCTGTTGCCGGCTAAACGTAAGAATTTGCCGCACGAGATCCTTCGCCCGATTGCTGGCCAATCCTATTTCCGCCAGATGCTGCCGCAAATCATCCGGGCGATCGATATCCATCACCGCCAGTTCGCGGTAAACGATCATGGCACTGAGAATATTATTAAAATCATGCGCGATGCCTCCAGCCAGCGTGCCGAGCGCCTCCAGCTTTTGCGCCTGCCGAAGTTGATGCTCCAGTCGGACCTGGGCCTGTTCGGCCTCGTGCTTTTCAGAGATATCCTGGATGACCGTGAGGAAATAATCCAAAACCCCGTCTCGCCCACGAAAAGAACGAGTGGAGAGATTGGCGTACAGAATACTGCCATCTTTGCGCCGGTAACGTTTTTCGAAAGTGCAACCGTCAATCTCGCCGGCGATCACCCGACCGAGCAACGCCTCATTAGTGGTCACATCTTCGGGAACGGTGATTTCATTCCAGCGCAGGGCGAGCAGTTCCTCGCGCGTGTAACCGAGCATGCGGCAGAGATGATCGTTCACCTCCAGCCAACGGCGATCACCTGACGTGATGGCCATGCCGATAAAGGGTGATTCGAAATAACTGCGAAATCGTGCCTCACTCTCCCGCAACACCGCCTCGGCAAGTTTGCGGCCGGTGATATCGTGAATCACGGAAACGATGCATTTGCGCCCGTTCATCTCAATGGCCTCGCCACTGTATAGTACGGTGATTCGCTCTCGACGCTTATTACAACAGTTCAACTCCAGATTGCGCACCGACCCGGAACTCCGGATTGCCGCGACCACCCGCTCCCGATCCTCCGGATCTTGGTAACAGCCGAGCTCCAGCACCGTCCGACCAATGACTTCCTCGCGAGTGAATCCGTAAATCCGCTCATGTCCGCTATTGGCTTCAATATAACGCCCCGTCTCCAAATCCGTAATGGAAATCGCATCCGGACTCGCCTGAAACGCCTTGGCAAATTTCTCCTCCGATTCGCGCAACGCCTGTTCGGCCTTCACCGCCGCGGTGATGTCTTGGGAATTGCGGAGGACACATTGCCGGCCGCCGAACTGAATCAACTCGGCACTCAATTGGACGGTGAGCGCGTCTCCTTGCCGGTTGTGCGCCTTCACTTTAAAATCGCGGATGCGTCCGTTCTGCTGCATCATTTGCCGCAACATCTCGTCGCGCACGTGCGCTTCCGACAGAATACCCAATTCAAGCGGCGACTTGCCGATCGATTCCGCCCGCGTGAAACCAAATATTTTCTCATGCGCCTCATTCACCTCAAGGTAGCGGCCGGTCGAAAATTCACTGATCGACATGATGTCAGGCGAAACCCGGAACGCCGTGGCAAACTTCTCTTCCGATTCGCGCAGCGCGTGCTCCGCCTGGAGCCGGGCCGTCATATCGCGCAACACCGTCACATTATGCGCCCGCCCGCCGATCTCCACCGCTTCCGAAGACAGCTCGCAGATCCGGACGTCCCCGGTCCGGGTCAGAAACCGGAGCTGGGAGTTGCGCACTAATCCATCCCGCTGCAATTGCGTGAGAAATTTCTCCCGCTCACCCAGATCCATCCAGATACCGAGCTCAAGCGGAGTCCGTCCTATCACATCGTCGCGCCCATAACCAAAGAGATGAAGGAAGCCAGGATTCACATCGACATACCGGCCGCTCTCCAACTCGTGGACCGAAATAGCATCCGGACTTGCATAAAATATCTTCTCGAATTTCTCCTCGGACTCACGCAACGCCAACTCGGTCCGCCGCCGTTCGTCGACACCGACCATCGCGCCCACGGCATAATCCACCCCATCGATCAGCACCGGATTAAACCCCATCTGCACCCACGCATCCGAACCATCTTTGCGCCTCATGCGAAACTCCGGGCCGATACTCGTCGGGGTGCTCTCCGGCACCTGCCAAAAACGCGTGAGGAACGCCCGCAGGGGTTCATGATATATCTCCGGCAGCAACGCCTCCACCGCGATCCCACGCAATTCCGCTTCCGAATAGCCAAGCATCATTCGGGCCTTGGCGTTGGTCAGACAAATATTTCCCTGGCGGTCCGAGACCAGAATCGCAACCGGCACAGCCTCAAAGATCCCATTCAACGCATCACGCGACGGAACAGCGAACAATAATGAACTGGGCGGTGGCACGCTCAAAATATTTCCCGTTAATCGGTTGCAAAGCGAATTTTGGCCGCCTCGACCAAAAGAACAACCCAAAAGCCCATCAAGTCTGCTGCTATGACTAGAAAAAAATCCGCATTCAGCCTACCGCCTGAATGGCGGACTGTGATCGCGTTGAAAGTTTAACCTCATAAAAAATTTGACCAGGCCATTTCTTTCAAACGTGGAGACGATTGATTTCCTCAGGCGGGGCTCTCCTCCCGCACGACCTAGGCTGACGAATACGGAAACCCGCCCCAATCCGTATCCATGCTGTTGAACAATCGCACCAGTCACAATCAACGGACACTGAAAGGTGGAACCC
>JANYFP010000458.1 GCA_025362555.1 Verrucomicrobiota bacterium | reverse complement strand
ATTTTTGGTCTTTCCACCTGGGTTCGCGGCGTGGCCGATCAAGTCGCCGCTGAGGGCTTTATTGCCATCGCACCCGATTTTCACATCGCTCTCGCCATGCTTTGCATGGTGCGGTGGTGTCTAAAGAAAAACTGACCGGTCAATGTTCCTGGCCTTGGGGCACGGGGTTCCTCGTGGTGCTGGCGGTCGCGGCGTTTTTATCGAAGGCCGTCGATGATGGTTTTATTTATGATCGCTCGTTGATTTCCCGGGGAGAATTTTGGCGTGGGTGGACCGGGCATGTCGTGCATTTTGGTTCGAGTCATATTCTCTGGAACCTCGCGGTATTTTTGCCGGTGGGAATCTGGTTGGAACGCCTTCGGCCGGGATTAACCCGTTGGTTTTATTTCGTGTGTCCGCTGGTCATTTCAATCGCGCTCTGGTGGCTCGATCCTTCGTTGGACCGTTACGCCGGACTCTCGGGACTTGCGACTGGGATGCTGGTTTTTCTGGCCGGTTTGCAACTTGAGCGACGGCCGCAGGAGCCCGCGTGGTTTTGGTGGAGCGTACTCATTTTGGTGGGCGCGAAAATCGGCATCGAATTATTCAGTGGAAAGCCGCTGCTCGTGAGTGGATTTGCCGATATCCGCACGGTGCCGCTGGCCCATATTTTTGGCGCGGCCTGCGGCCTGGTATTTTGGATCGGCGTGCGGGTGGTGCAAGCGCGCGGCGCAAAGGCGGTGGATTGATAAATTAGGTTCCTCGCTGTTTTCGATGGGTGATGGTGAAAGCGAGCTTCGACGAGAAACCAAGCCAGAGGAGGTGACCGCTAATGAGTTTCGCCGATAGGCGAAACCTTAAAATACCCCTTCGACTAATCGTCTTCGGTGTGGGTTCCGTGGAGTCTGCTGATCGCTGACGGTATGTTCTGCCTGCGATTAGCAGGCCCCAGAAGCCCATGGCGGAGACGATTAGGCGAAGCCGCAACTTTCAAAGATTCATTCTTGATGAATCCAATTAGCGGTTAGAACCTCCGGTTTTTGATTCTGTTTTGTACGTCTACCCACTGGAAGTAGCGAGGAACCATAAATTAAATTCGCCCCGGGTTTGATGCCTGACGAGTTCCCGCGTCGCGGGGTTGAATTGGTTGATTTGTCGAGTGTAGGAGAGCTTGCTTGCAAGCGATTCGGGACGCGCAGTGCCGGGCAACACGCTGATCGCTTGCAAGCAAGCTCCTACATTCGACCAAACCACGCGACCAAACCATTCGACCGAATCACGCGACCAAACCGAAGCTGCGGAAAATTAAAGCAGCCAAACACCCTTGCGCGCTCCACACTCAGAACTTGAAACTCGCGCTGACAGCCAGCACGGCGGAGACGATGGCGTACGCGATAAAACCCACGAACGAAAATGCCATGAGCAGCACTGAACTCGAAATCACCGTCGTGAGTCCTTGCAGGCGCCGCGTCTGGATTTCGGCGTAGTTGCGCGCGATATCGCGCAAGCAGGGGGCGAGTTGGCCGGTGCTTTCGCCGACCGCCAGGCGATCCAGCACGAGATCTGGCATGTAACCGGTGCGCGAAAGCGCGATCGAGAGTGTCTCACCTTCCAGCACGCGATCCGTGGCCGTGCGGAGTGCGGTTTGCACGGTGCGGTTTCCCACGGTTCGCTCTGTGAGACGCAACGCCTCGGCGGGGTTGATGCCGTTCTGGAGGAGCACGGCGAGGGTTTGGGAAAAATTCAGCAGCGCGGAATCGATCACGATGCGGCGGATGCCGGGTAGTTGGACGAACCACGCGTCGGTGGTGGTGCGACCGCTATCTGTGTGCCGCCAGCGCCAGAGGAGGAGCACGCCAAATACCGCGAGCGGCAGCAGCACGATTCCATAGCGCAGGAGCAATTCCGAGGATGTGACTAGCAGCTGCGTGGCAAACGGGAGCTTGCCGCCGAGCGACGTCAGCAGCGTTTTCAAGCGCGGCATTAAAAAGAGGACGAAGAAGAGAATGACGCCGAACGCGACGATACACACGAACACCGGATAGATGAGCGCGTTGATGAGTTTTTGCCGCAGTGCTCGCGCTTCGGTGTGATGGGTGATGAGCCGTTGCAGCACCTCGTTGAGGCTGCCCGTCGCTTCCGCCGCGTGGACCAAGCTGATGGTCTGCCGGTCGAAAACTTTTGGCATTTGCTCCATCACTTTGGAGAGAGGCTGGCCTTCGCTCAGACGTTCCCAGACCGCCGCGCTCAGACCGCGCAGGTTGCGATCTTTCAGGCGGAGGGCGAGCAAGCGCACCGCTTCGCCCGCCGAAAGTCCACTGGTGGTCAGCTCGGCCAATGCCTGGAGAAAGGGGAGGAAATACGCCCGGGAGTACGTGGCTTCCTTGCCCGGGGCCAGCGTGAGCGGATTCGTTTTTTTGACTGCGGTGGCCGTGGCGCCCGGCCGGCTGTTGGTGGCGAGCTCGTCGAGCTGCAGGAGTTGCAATCCACGGGTGGTTAGAAGACGCAGGGCATCCTTGCGTGACGGCGCGGTGACTTCGTCGTTGACGGTCCGACCGGTGGAATCGCGGGCGCTGTAGGCGAAACGCGGCATGATTAGAGATCGGAAACGTTGATGACTTGCAGCACTTCTTCGACCGTCGTAAGACCGGCGCGAACTTGGAGCCAGCCCGATTGGGCGAGCGTGCGCATGCCTTGCGCCCGGGCGCATTGGACGAGTGCGCGGGTCGGCTCACGTTTAACGATGAGATCGCGCAATTCCTCGGTGGGACGCAGAATTTCAAAAAGACCGACGCGGCCGCGGAAACCGGTTTTGCGGCAACGATCACAGCCCACCGCCGCCGGCAACGTCTTGAGGCCGTCCGCTTCGGCGGGATCAATCCCGAGAATTTCCAAAGCGTCTTTCAGCTTCGTCACGTTGACGGGAGCAGGATGAGAACAGTGCGCGCAGAGCCGGCGGACGAGGCGCTGCGCAATGATGAGTTCCAGCGCCGAGGCGGTCAGGAACGGTTCGATGCCCATATCGACGAGACGAGTGATGGCGCCGGGTGCGTCGTTGGTGTGCAGCGTTGAGAAAACCAAGTGACCGGTGAGCGACGCGCGGATGGCGATGTCGGCGGTTTCGCGATCGCGGATTTCACCGACCATAATGACATCGGGATCTTGCCGGAGGATGTGGCGCAGCGCACTGGCGAAGGTCAGGCCGATTTCGGGGCGGACCTGAAGTTGATTTGCGCCGGGGACTTCGTATTCGATCGGATCCTCGACGGTCACGATGCGGAGATCGGTGGAATTGATCTGCCGGAGAAACGCGTTGAGCGAGGTGGATTTGCCCGAGCCCGTGGGGCCAGTGACGAGGATAATGCCGTGAGGATAGGCCAGGACTTTCTTGATTTGCTCCTGGTCGGCGGCATTCAGGCCGATACCTTCCATTGTGTAGGCTTCTCGTTTCTGGTTGAGCAGACGGAGACTCACACTTTCCGCGTAGATCGTGGGAATAGTCGAAACGCGAATATCAAGGGCATTGCCGCCGACGCGGAAATTAATGCGGCCGTCCTGCGGCAAACGTTTTTCGGAAATATTCAGCCGCGCCATGATCTTGAGGCGCGAGATAATGGCGTCCTGGTAGCGCAGTAAATTCTCCGGCACCGGTACCGGTATGAGCAGGCCGTCCACGCGGTAACGAATGCCCAACTGGCCTTCCTGTGGTTCGAAATGAATGTCGGTGGCGCCATCTTCGATGGCTTGCGTGATGACATCGCTCACAAAGCGGACGACGGCGGCGTCCTCGTCGGCCTCGACGTCGGTGCCGGTGGTCAGGTTGGAAGCGGGTAAATTCGAATCATCTTCATTATCGAGACTGCCGGCGCCGACGCCGTAGTGGTCGAGGATAAGTTGCCCGATTCGTTCCGCAGGAGCGAGGTGCCAGACGACAGAGCGCGTGGTGAACGTGGCGATCCAGTCGGTCATCACTTCGTCGGCAGGCCAGGGCGTGGCGAGGTGAAGCTGGGTTTCAGTGGCGCCGGCAATTTCGAGCGGGGCGATGTGGAAATCACGGACGAGTCGCGCCGGAAGAATGGGGACGGCGGCAGGATCGACGCGCAGATCGGCGGCGAGAGGGAGGCCGGTGGCGACAGCGAGGGCGGTGCGGGCGTCGGACTCGGGGACGCGCAGGGCTTCGCCGAGGAGAGCGACGCGGCGGGCGCGGGGCGCTTCGGCGACAGCGCGGCGTTGTTCGTCAGTGAGGCGAGCCGCGAAGGTCGCGGGTAACAAAGCGGATTCGGCCTGCATGGGCGTTATGGGCTCGGCTGCACGCCGAGGGCTCGTTGGGCTTCTGCGCGGGGCTTCTTGGGGAATTGGTCCACTTCGTTAAGGGCTGGAGCATTGTCTGCCGGCGTGTTGGTGAGCACGACGGGACGAAGGAAGAAAATGAGTTCGGTGCGAATGTCGCTGCGCGAACGCGTGCCCAAGAGATCGCCGAGAAACGGAATCGCTCCGAGCCGGCTGGTGCTCTTGATATTGCTTTTTTGCTGGAGTCCGCCGAGGACGAGAATTTCGCCGCTCTTCGCGGTGACGAATGATTTTGTCTTACGCTTCAAGATCGCGTTTTGGACGTTGCCATCGATGGTGACGGCGTCGCCCAACGCACTGCTTTCCAGGGTCAGATCGAGTTGCACGGAGCCGTCATTGCCGATCAATGGTTTTACCGTGATGGTGATACCGACTTCTTGTTGGGTGATACTTGAAGTGGTGTAGGGATTGGCGGCGCCCACGGACGCGTTGGACGAAGTTGAACTCGAAATGGTGGGGCGGGTCTGGCCGACGAAGATTGTCGCCTCCTTGTTGTGAGTTGTGGTGATTGTGGGCTCGGAGAGGATCGTCGTGTTGCTCTTTCGTGGCGTGGTTTTGACATTGATAATGCCGCTCAGCCCGCCCGCCAAAGTGGCGAATCCATTCGAACTGGCGGGCGTAGTCCCGGATGCAGCTACGGCGGAACCTCCCAGGGTCGCGCCGGCGACTGAGCCAGAGATGCCCGTTAGGCGACCGTCGGTGACTTGTAATCCAAGGGCGTCGATTCCGGAGGTGGCTTCGTCCTTGAGATTCACTTCGGCCATGACGATTTCGATCCGCACTTGAGCCAGAAGCACGTCGATTTTTGCGACGAGTTCGTTCACGAGTCGCATGTCATCAACGGTGCCGGAAACGACAATGGCATTGGTGCGATCGTCGGGTAAAATAGTGAGAAGTGTACTAAATTGGTTGGCACTGCTTTCGACGCCCGTGCCTTGGATCGCGAGGGTTGCAAGGACAGCGGCGGGAGTGGCTGGCGCAGCGGGGGCACCCGGTGTGCCGGGGTTTTGCGGGGTGCGGGAAATATTTTCCTGACCGGAAGTTTTGGCGGCGTTGTTCTGGCCGGTGATCAGTTGCGTGAGGATCGTGGCGACATCTTTCGAGTTGGCGTGTTTTAATTGAATGACCTCATTTCGCGTGTTGGGGTCGGACTTGACGTCGAGTTTCGCGACCAGTTCGTCGAAGAAGGCGTATTGGCGCGGATCGGCGATGAGGGTAATCTGATTGGTGCGATCATCGGGCATGTAGGTGGTGGAGGTGCCCAATTGGGCGGCGAGCGGACCGGAGAGAACGGTCTTCAGTTTGTTGACCACATCGCTGGCTTTTGCACCGTGGCTGATCTGGTAGAATTTCGGCGTCAGACCCGCGAGACTGGGTTGGTCGAGCTTGGCGACCAAGGTTTCGACGCGCTGAAGATTGCTAACCGAGTCGGTGATGAGCGCGGCGTTGGCTTTGTCGAAGATGACGGGAGGGCTGCCAGCGTTGGGATTGAGGAGGCCGGCGATTTGCGGCATAAACTCGGCGACGCGGAGGAATTGAAGGCTGAAAATTTTGCTCGCGGTGTGTCCGCTGGGCGGGAGTTCCAAGGTGGAGCCCTCGATCAACTCGGGTGCTTCGGACTTGGCCGCATTTAGCGCGGTTACTTTAATGAAGCGCTCTCCGAGCGGCGTAAGCGCAATGTTATTGATATTGAGCAGGGTTTCGAGGGCCTGGATTGCTTCCTTCTTCGTGACTTGTTCTCGGAGGTTGATCGTAAGCGTGGCTTGCGGGAGATTTTGCGGACGGAGCAGGGTTTTTCCGCTCCAGCGTTCGATCAACGCCAGGACGGAATCGAGGCTGTCGCCTGGCATATTCAGTGGCCCGACTAAATCAGAACCCACCGGTGTCGCCGGAACGTTGGGCTGAACGATAGTGGGCATCCGAGTCGGCAGTGCGGGCAAGGTGGGCGATGGCGTGGACTGCGGTTGCGCCAAGGCGGTACTGACGGTGAGTACAAGGACGGGCAGGACTCGGGCAAATGAGGGGAAATGATTCATGCGCTGGATAGGGGCGAAGCAGGATTTTTAAAGTTCAGATGGCGAAGCCCGTTGGGCGTTTAAAAAAGCCAATTGGACTGGCTTTGGCAAGCCGGGCGATGGAGGTGGGAAAAGTATTCCAAACAGACCTGCATTCGGCGAAATTGTGCACTGAAAGTGTGGGGAAAATCACCCGATTGTAACCGCGCTTAAAAAAATCGTAAGGACCGGGGTGTAATTGATCGGGTGCGGCTCCGGTTGCGTTCTGTGGATGACGCTTTCTTCCAGCGATTCGGGCGGCTTGGCGGGTCTGGAATAAGCTGATCGCTTGTCAGCAAGATCCTGAAACGAGGAGTTGGAAGAGGGTGGGAAACGGCGCTGCCGCCTGCTTTCCGATGGTTCACGACTCCAGTGGTAGGCGGAATTTTCCACGGCTGCTTCATTCACTTGCCGGCCGTGCCGCCAGTGCTGATTGGGGTGGCGGGAGTAACCGTAGTGGATGATCCGCTGGGTGCCTGATTCTTGAAGTTGTCGCGCATTTGCTGTCTTAACTGGGCGCTTGCCTGTTGTTCCTGTTGGAGCGCTTGCAGGGCGGAAAGCTGCTGGGTCGATAAGATGCCTTGGGCTTGGGTTACGGCGTCAGCGGTGATTGGGGTGCCGCCCCCGCCAAAAGCTCCCCCGGGGCCGCCGCCCATGGCAGAAAATACACTGGCCGCACCGCTGGCCCGACCGGCGTTACTGTTGGCTGGTGTGGTCTGCGCTAGGATTTGGACTAATTGTTGGGATTGGGAATCAGTGAGGGGCGTGGACGAGTAGCTGAGGCGTTGATCGAGTTGCGAGACGACCGCACGTTGCGGAGCGGTCGCTTCATAACTCTGATATTGGGTGTAAGCGGTATCGCCCAGCGTGGAGCGGATCGTGTTGTCCACTTCGTTTTGTGCATTCTGTACGAGTTGTCGGAATTCATCGCGATTATCCCGAGGGCTCAGGCCTTGGGCGCGGGCGGCGGCCATGACATCCATCGTGGCGCTTTGTTTTTCCACCAGCAGGTTCTTGAACTTTTCGAGATCGGCGGGGCTTAACTGGAGTTGTTTGAAAAGCGAAGAGTAGCGCCCGTCCAACGCGGCCTTTTGCTGCAAAGCGATGAGTTTTTGGGCTTCGGGATTGGCCATCATCGCCTCAAATCGGTCGCGATTTCCGCGGTTCGGCGGTCGGGGTGGACCCCCATTTTCATCTCGGCGTGCGTCATCGCTCGAGGATTCAGCGGCGACGGCGCCGGTGGGTGCGGCGGGCGCTGAAACGGGGCGATTCTCCAGTTCACTATTTCGCTTCTGCAGCTCCCAGATGCGTTTTTGTAACGCCGCGCGCATTTCATCCCACGCGGCGGCACTTTGCTTTAATTTTTGCACTTCGTTGAGCTGGATGAGGCCGAATCCAGCTGAGGCTAAAACCAAGGCCGCGAGGATAATCTGGGGAAGACGATTCATAGGGGGAATGACGCTCAAAAACTGGGTTGGTTGCAGCGGAAGTGCGAGCCTCATCGCAGGATTGCTGGAACGGATCGACTCGATGATCGCAGCGGCAGTCTGCGCAGGCTTGTCAGTGGCCTCGGATTCACTCCAATGGCGTGAATCCTTCCCTCACTGCGAGACTCTCTTCCCCCCTCCCGCGCGCCAATTTCTGTCCCCATGCCCGTCAAACGAGCTTTCGTTTATATTCTCAGGTGCGCCGATGGTACGTTCTACATTGGAACCGCGAAAGATATCGTGAAACGGGTGGCTGTGCACAACGCGGGAAAAGGCGCGAAATACACCCGGCCTCGTCTGCCGGTCCGGGTAGTCTATCAAGAAGGCTTGATGACTTTGACTCGGGCGTTGCGCCGCGAATACCAGTTGAAGCAGCTTACGCGGGTGCAAAAAAAGGCGCTGATCAAGGGCAAACTCACTGTTAAGCCACCGCGTTGAACGCACCCGATACCGATGTTATTCCTGAATAAAATTCTGCCAGTCCTCTTCCTGCCGCTGGGAGTCGTGGTGCTGTTTTTGCTCCTCGCCCTGATCCGGCAAAAGCGTTGGCCGGTCGGCGTGGCGTTGGGTATTTTATATTTTTCGAGCATGCCGTTCGTGGGCGACAGGCTGATCGGCTGGTTGGAATCGCGGTATCCGGCCGTGGCATTGGCGCAGGTGGAATCGGCCGACGCCGTCGTGGTCCTGGGTGGGATTTTTGGTCCGTCGGTGGCGGAGGGGATGTTACCGAATTTTGGGGATACCGTTGATCGCTTCGAAGCGGGCGTAGTACTCATGCACGCCAATAAAGCGCGATGGTTGGTGTTTACCGGTGGTCGGTTGCCATGGAAGGGCGTTACAAAACTTGAAGGCGAGGATTCAAAAACTCAGGCCGAATTGCGCGGCGTGCCCGCCGGGCAAATCCTCATAACGCGTGAAGTGGGGAACACCGCCGATGAAGCGCGGGCGGTCGCGGAGTTGATGCGTGATCATGACTGGCACCGGATCATTCTGGTTACGACTGGCTGGCACATGCCACGCGCGGCGCGGCTTTTCAAAAAGGCCGGCATCGAGTGTATTATTTTCCCGGTGGATTTCCGGCGGGATGCGTCGCGCCCGCTGACGTTGCTCGACTTTGTTCCGAACACTGACGCGCTGCACAACACCGAAACAGCGTTGCGGGAATGTTACGGCTACGCGTTCTACGCGATCACGCAGCGCTAATCGGAGTCGGCGTATTGTTCCCAGATGGAGGAGGGGCTTTACGCCCCGATTTCGTGTAACAGAACGCACCCCATCGGGGCGTTCCCCCTTTGATAAGGCTACGGCGGACAAGGGTAGCCGCTCCTAGAGCTGGTGAAAGCCGGCTACGGTGCGGCCATGATCGCCGGCGACCCTGCTGCCATCGCGTAAATATCCGCGCGGCCTTCAGCCCGCAATAATCGCGCGAGCGCTGCGCTGCGCACTCCACGGCGGCAGGTCAGTACCACAGTCTCGGTGGTCGCCGTCATCTCGCGGAGTTGGGCGATATCACTCATTGGTAAACTCAACGTGCCCGCCACCGCGCGGCTCGGGTCAAACGTTTCGCCAGCGTCAAGCAACGCGATCAGGCGCACCGGACCGAGGGCGGCGAGCTCAGCGGCTTCGAGCATTACGGGCGTGTCAGCGCTGGCCGATGTTGTTCGCGCCGCCCCCGACGATGCCGTCTCGACTCGTCCGCACACCGGGCAATTCAGATTGGCTTCGCGTGCGATGGAAAGCACCGAGCAATCCAGCAGGTTGATCAAATGGGTTTGTCGAAACGTCTCCGCTGTTTCGCGACCGAGAATGATTTTCAGTGTTTCGCTCGCTTGCAGCGTGCCGAGTACGCCGACGGCCGGACCAAACACCGCGCCGCCCGAGCAATTTCCCGCGGCCGCATCCAGCTCGGCTACGCTGCGATTCTGCCGCAAACAATGCAGGCATCCGCCCGACCCACGTCGAAAAACGTCGAGCGTACCTTCGAAGCGGTGCACTGCGGCCTGCACCAGTGGCACGCCGGCGGAAAAACACGCGTCATGCAAAATGAAACGCGTCGCAAAGTTATCGGTGCAATCGAGCACGACCGTTCGCCCGGCGACGAGGGTGCGGGCGTTTTGCGCGGCGAATTCCGTGGCGAGTGCTTCCAGTTGAATGAACGGATTGCGCGCGCGCAACGCATCGACCGCCGCTTCCGCTTTCGGTGCCCCGAGGTCGTCGGTGGTGAATAAAATTTGCCGGTGTAAATTCGAGAGTTCAACTTTCCCGCTGTCCACTAAAGTGAGTTGGCCTACGCCCGCACCTGCGAGATAGAGTGCGGCCGGACAGCCGAGCCCGCCGAGCCCGACCACGAGGACACGTGCATTCGCGAGTTGGGTTTCGCCGGTGGCACCCACTTCCGGCAGCGCGGATTGACGCGCGTAATAGTCGGCGGATTTCGGTCCGCGTGATGCCGCTTCAGTCGTGCAGTTCACCCATTCGGCGGCGCCGTCGGGATGATGTTCTTTTTTCCAAACGGGCAGGCGCCGTTTGATTTCCTCGATGCCGCGACGGCAGGCGAGAAACGCGGCCTGACGATGCGGCGAAGCGACGCCGATCCACACTGCGAGTTCGCCGACGCGCAGGGCTCCGGTGCGATGCACGCAGAGCACGGTGCAGCCGGGATAACGGTGTTCGATTTCCGTCACGATCGCGTCGCCTTCCAATTTCGCCATGACGTCGAACGCCTCGTAATGCAGTTCGTTGACCGGTTGTCCGAGGTGGTGATTGCGCACCCAGCCTTCAAACACGACGCACGCGCCAGCCTCGGGCCGCGCAAGTTTCGCCCGCAGGGCCGTGCTGTCGATGGGGAGTTCGGTCAGTTCAAACATGACTTAGCCCCCCGCGACCGGGGGAATAAAAACCACTTGGTCACCGGCGTGAAGCGGAAGGTCCATCGCCACGTAGCGTTCGTTGACGGCGACGCGGAGCAGGTCGGCGCGAAAGGTGAGTCCGTGGCTCGTTTGCAGCTCGCGGTAAAGATCCGCCGGGGTGGCCGCGATCGTGACGACCTCCACGGTCGAGCATTTTGCTTGCTCGCGCAGCACCGCGAAGAAGCGGATCTTGATTGGTCGTGGCGAAGACGCGGGCATGGGATTATTGTTTCTCGTCGCTTAAGTCTGGTGTGGGCGGGGTGCCTTCACATCGCTGGAATAATGCCTCGCGGGGTGAGGTGCCGTTGTCTGCTTGCTGCAGACTCGGTATTTGTCCGGGCCGGCCGCCCGGCAAAGGCACCCCGCCCACAAAGAAGCGCTGCTGGCGGAAGGAAATATGCCAATGGCTGCTCACAGTTTTCAATGTGGTAGAATGAATTCACGCTCAACCGTCAGCCGCCGATTTCCGACATGCCACGCGAAACAGCCATCACATCTTGCGAGAGCCCGTGGCCCCACGGTTTAATGTGCACGGCTTTGCAAATAAAAGCGGTGAGGTCGGCATCGCTTGCGCCGCCGCGCAACAGCGGCCGAAGATCGGCTTCGTTGTCCCGCAGTAAACAGAGTCGCAAAATCCCATCGGCGGTGAGGCGCAGTCGGTTGCAGTCGGCGCAAAATGGTTTCGAGACGGGACTGATGAAACCGATGCAACCCAAGGCGCCCGGAATGCGATAAAGCCGCGCTTCGCCGTCGAGTTTTCCGTTATCGACCAGATCGAGCGGGCCATACTCACTCGTGAGAATCTCGAGGAGTTCATTTTCATCCACCTGGTTTTTCTTTTGGAAAATCGCGTTGTTGCCGAAAGGCATTTGCTCGATGAAACGCACTTGCCAGTCCTGGGTCTGGGTGAAGCGCGCCAGCGAGATAATGTCCGCGCGATCATTGGTGCTGCGACTCACGACCGCGTTGAGTTTGATGTGAAGTCCGGCGCGGGCGGCGGCCTCCAGTCCGGCGAGGACCTCCGGCAGATTACCCCATCGCGTGATCTTGCGGAATTTATCGGCGTCAAGCGTATCGAGTGAAAGATTGACTGAGCGAAGACCGGCCGCGCGCAACGGGGTGGCGAGGCCGGCCAGGAGCACGCCATTCGTGGTGAGTCCAACCGACTCGATGCCGGGAGTGGTTGTGGCGTGTTTCACAAGTTCGACGAGTGCCGGACGCAACGTCGGTTCGCCGCCGGTAAAACGGATCTTTCGGAAACCGGTGGCGGCGAAGATCGTGATGAGCCGTTTCAATTCTGCATCGGAAAGTAATTCGTCGCGCGGGCGAAAGGTCATCTGCTCCGGCATGCAGTATACGCAGCGCAAGTTGCACGCGTCCGTCAGGGAAATACGGAGGTAGTTGATGTCACGATTATAGCGGTCGAGCGGCATGCGGTGGTCGGAAGAAGTTAGCGGCAGGAAGCTTGGGGGCTAGAAAAATCAGGGTGAACCGGCCGACTCTTTGAATATTCGTCCAGAGATGGGTCGGTCATGCCTGACGGAATCAGGAAGGAATCTATTTGCGTGAACGCGGTTGGCCAATTGCTCTTGGGCGAATGGCCGAAAAACTTCAGAAGGTTTTGGTTGAACCCAGAATCCGTCTCAATCACGGGCGGGGTTTTTCCTTTGGACCGGGGAAGGCTGAGCTGCTCGAATTCATTGATTGTACGGGTTCGATCAGCGGGGCGGCGAAAGCGATGGGAATGTCCTACATGCGCGCCTGGAGCATCGTGAAGAGTTTGGATCGCGATTTTGCCGAGCCGCTTGTGCTCAAAACGCGCGGAGGCCGCGTCCGTGGCGGTGCGACGCTTTCTGAAACGGGCCGCCGCGTGGTTAGCCTTTACCGGGAAATGGAAAAAGCCAGCCAGACGGCAACCCGTGAGGCCGGCGAAAAACTGAATGAATTGCTGAAAGCGCGAGCGAAGTGATGGCGGGTCGCAGCGCGTTCCGTTGATTCCAACTGAAGTCATTTTGGGCGCCGGATTTTTCATGCGGGGAGTTCATCGTCAACCAAACCGGCTTCGCCGGGCCGGAGAATCCCCTCGCTTAAGATGCGGGCGCGCAATCCGCCCCGTCCCCGCAGCCAGGATTCCGCCCCGGGCGCGATGGCCTCGTTCATCCAATAACAGGGTTCGCATTCACCCGCGCCACGAAACCACACGCCTTGCAGGCAAAACTCGCGGTCGATTAGCGCCGTCAGATTGAGTCCGCGGGTCATGACATTGCGTCGCGTCGCGTCGGGCGCCACCGCGTGAACCTCAAAAATACGCTGTAATTCCTCGAATATCTCCGAGGCGAAGAAGGTGATTTGTCCGGCGTAGTCGGGCCGGTAGTCGAAGAAACGGTCGCCGAGAATTCCGCGCCCGGCGACGCAATGCAGCTCCGTCGCGGCGACCAGCGCATGGTGCGACGGCGCGCGACCATGATGGCCAAAGTAATTGTGACCAGGCGAAAGATATAAGTGTTCGAAGCGGGCCGGCATGGTTGCTCTCAAGCCGGTGGAGTGCCCGGATGGTCGCTGTCCGGCACTAATTGCACGAAAAGAATTCATTGGGTGCAGTGGAAACATTCATTCGCGACGGGCTCGTTATATTTGACAAACTATAACGAAAGTTTTTTTTGGTCGAGATGATTGCCTGCTTCCGCCAAAAAATGTTTTTTGCCGTCGCGCTGTTCACGCTTTCACTGCGGGCCGCTGACTTGAATGTATTCGCTGCCGCCAGTCTTTCCGAGGCGCTCAAGGAGATCACCAAAACCTATGAGCCCGCGAGCGGGGACAAACTGATTTTTAATCTCGGGGCATCGAGTGCACTCGCCCGTCAAATCAAGGAGGGTGCGCCGGCCGACGTTTTCTTCTCCGCCGATGAGGCGAAAATGGACGACTTGGCCAAGTCAGGACTTATTATCAACGACACGCGGCACAGTTTGTTATCGAACACACTCGTGATCGTCATCAACGCCGAGGGCGGCGCGGCGATTGCGGCTCCCGCCGATCTCGTGAAGCCCGGGATCGGACGGATCGCGCTCGCGGAACCGCAGACCGTGCCGGCTGGAATCTACGCCAAGGCCTATCTCCAGAAGATTGATTTATGGAAAATGATCATCGATAAAATCGTGCCGACGGAAAACGTGCGGGCGTGTCTGGCGGCGGTTGAATCCGGGAATGTCGATGCCGGGATCGTTTATAAAACCGATGCGCTTATTTCCAAGAAAGTGAAAATCGGGTATGAGGTGACGGTTGAGCAGGGGCCGGTGATTTCGTATCCGCTCGCTGTCGTGCAGGGATCGAAAAGTCCGGATGCCGCGCGCAAATTCGCCGCGTATCTGGGTTCGGCCGAGGCTCAGACTGTTTTCAGGAAATATGGCTTTTTGCCCGCGCACTGATTTGAATGGGAAATAATGACCGCCGAAGCCTGGCAAATCACTTGGTTTACGTTGGGCGTTGCGACGCTCAGCACGCTTCTGATTTTGCCTTTTGGGATCGCGCTCGCGTGGTTGTTTGCGCGGCGGGATTGGCCGGGAAAATCCATTGTTGAAACCGTAGTCGCGCTACCGTTGGTATTGCCACCCGTTGCCACCGGGCTTATTTTGCTGATGCTTTTCGGTCGGCGTGGAGTGCTCGGAGGTTTTCTGGAAAAATTTTTTGGCGTTGAAATTGTATTCACGTGGCGGGCGGTCGTCATCGCCACCGCAGTCATGTCATTTCCCTTGTTGGTGAGCACGGCGCGGGTGGCGTTTGAGGGGGTCGACGCCCGGCTTGAGCGCATCGCGCGCACTCTGGGGGCTGGTCCGTGGCGGGTTTTTGCCACGATCACCCTGCCGCTCGCTTCGCGCGGGCTCGCGGCGGGGGCGGCACTGGCGTTTGCTCGCGCGCTGGGAGAATTCGGGGCGACGATTATGGTGGCGGGGTTTATTCCTGGAAAAACCGTCACGCTCGCGCTCTCGATTCATCATCTTGCTCAACTTGGGCATGATCATGAAGCGCTTGTTTTACTCACGGTCTCAGTCGTCATCGCATTCGCCTCGGTGTGGTTGAGCGGTTGGTTTTTGCGGAGGAAACACGCATGAGTGTGGAACTTTCCAGACTGAGGCTTCGGCTCGCACGTTTCACTTTGGAGGTGGATGCAATTCTGACGGGACGCGTGACGGCCGTCTTCGGTGCATCGGGTGCGGGCAAGACTTCCTTGTTGGAAGTGATCGCGGGTTTGCGGCGACCGGTGGCGGGCGCGGTGCGGGTCGATGGCGTGGAGCTGACTAACGCGGCGTCGCGGATCTTTGCGCCACCCGAGCGGCGGGGCATTGGTTATGTGCCGCAGGACGGGGCGCTTTTTCCTCATCTTACCGTGCGGCAAAATCTGGTTTATGGATCTGGTACGCGGCGACCGCGCTCACCAGGATTGACCTTCGAGCACGTGACGGAGGTGCTGGAAATTGCGGCGCTGGTTGATCGCGCGATCGCTACATTGTCGGGCGGCGAGAAGCAGCGCGTGGCGCTCGGACGGGCATTGTTGGCGGCCCCGCGATTGTTGCTGTTGGATGAACCGCTCGCCGGTCTCGATGAGCCGCTGCGCGACCGACTGTTGCCCTATTTTATTCGGGTGCGGGACGAATTTAAGATCCCGATGATTTACGTTACGCATTCGCCCGACGAGGTCATGGCATTGTGCGACGACGTACTTTTATTGGCGGGTGGGCGAGTCGAGTCTCGCGGCGTCCCGGCGGGACTGTTCGTGCCGGTGACTGATACGCGTTACCGGTTGGCGCCATCGGTGATTGTTCCTGGTCGCGAAACGATCGATTGATCCTCAAAGACTCAGAGGAGAAACCGCCGTTTCGACAGGCTCAAGGCCCTGAGCGGAGTCGAAGAGGTTAATCTGCGCTTTGCGCGATTGAATTTTAGTGTAGCCCCGCTGCGGGAGCGGCGGGACGGATCGACGTAAGTCACACGACCAAGTGCGTTCCGCTTCAGTCGAGTGTGAGGTCCCTGCGCTCCCGCGCAGGGCTACAAAGAAAATGGCTTTCCAATGATCACAGGGGAAATCCGGCTACAGTTTTATGGAAAACGCGCTAGCGAAAATTAGCCGTTAACCCACTGAAAAACCTAAGTTGATCGGATTACTCCGGGTTCGAAGTCGGTTGGATCGCGAGCGCGGGGCGGAAACCGGCGATGTGATCAATCGCTTCGGCGATCGCTGGAATCAAGAGTGGCAAGCATTCTTCTATTGCGTTCGGCCGACCGGGAAGATTCACGATCAGGGAGCGGCCGCGGATGCCGGCGGTGGCGCGGGAGAGAATGGCGGTTTTCACTTTCGCGTAACTTTGCATCCGCATCACTTCGCCAAAGCCGGGTAATTCTTTTTCGAGGACTGCGCGCGTGGCTTCGGGTGTGATATCGCGCGGGCTGGGGCCGGTACCGCCGGTGGTTAAGATGAGCGGGCACTGTTCCTCATCGGAGAGTCGGCGCAAGGCGGCTTCGAGCGCCACGCGGTCGTCGGGCATCAGGACGCGCACCCACTCGAGTGGTTCGGCAAAATATTGTGCGGCGATGCGTTCGATTTCGGGGCCGCTGACATCGGCGTAGACGCCGGCCGTCGCGCGATCGCTGAGAGTGACGCGGGCGATTTTCATGCGAGGAGGGTGAGGACCGAATTGTTCGTTGCCGTTGATTTGTAGGGGCAGCGCATGCGCCATGCCGAGGCTGCCGCAAGCGACAGCCCTACAACCGGAGATGATTCAATCGGACTGCGGGTCGATGGTGACAGCTTCATTCTTTGCGTTTCTCGACGACACGAATGCTCCCGATGCTCATCGCTTTGTCCACGGCTTTGCACATGTCGTAGAGCGTGAGGGCGGCGACGGAGACGGCGGTGAGCGCTTCCATTTCGACTCCGGTTTTGCCGCCGGTGCGCACGGTGGCGTGAATGAGAATGCCGTTGTCCTCGACGGTGAATTCTACTTTCACTCCCGTGAGCGCGAGGGAATGACAGAGGGGGATCAGGGTGCTCGTGGCTTTCGCGGCCTGGACGCCGGCGATCTGCGCCACCGTGAGAACGTCGCCTTTGGGCAAGGCTTGAGCGCGGAGCAAATCGATCGTGCTGGTCGCGCACGTGAGCCGGCCTTCGGCGATGGCGTGGCGTTGCACATCAGGCTTGGTGCTGACGTCGACCATGCGCGCGTTGCCACTGGGATCGAGGTGGGAAAATTCTTTGGGCGTGGACTCGGGGATCATGGGCAGAGAATAAATTCGACGGTTAGCTCAGAGCCGAGTTTGCCGGTTGATTGGGGTACCGGCAAGAGCGCGTTCGCGCCGGTGAGACCGCTACTGTCACCCGAACTAGCGAGGGGCAAGGGCGTGAGTTCGTAGGTGCCATTGACGATTTTGGCGCGGCAGGGCCAGAAGGTTTGGCGGGCATCCGGCGGCGGCAATTTGCACCCAGCAGCGATTTGCCCGATCAGCCGGGCAGGTTCAGCAGCGGCGCCAGTTTGGAGATGTTTGAGCAGTGGTGCGATGAACAAGTGAAAGACCACCCAATGCGACACGGGATTGCCCGGGATCGCGAACGCGAGTTGCGCTCCGCGACTGGCGAACACCAGTGGTTTACCGGGGCGAAGATTGATCGCTTGAAAATGCAAGGTGTAGCCGAGTGCCTGAAGCAGCGGACGTGCGATATCGTAGTCGCCCACACTTGCGCCGCCGGAAATAAGCAGCACGTCGTGCGCGGGGAAGGTCGCGATGATTTTTTGTGCGGTGGCGAGATCATCACGGGCGTGGGCGTGTCCGATGAGTTCGGCTCCGGCGCGTTGGAGCAACGCGGCGACGAGCGTGGAATTCGTATCGCGAATCTGGGCGTCGGCGGGCGTATGTTCCGGCGCGACGAGTTCGTTGCCGGTGACCAAATGGACGCAGCGCGGCGCGCGCGTTACTGAAGGCTGCGTGATGCCGGCAGAGGCCAGCGCCGCGAGATCGGGTGGCGAAAGAAACGTACCGGCGGAGACAATAATATCCCCGGTGCGCCGGTTCTCGCCACGGCGGCGGATAAAATTTGGTCCCTCGTGGCGCACGATGCGGATGGCATCGCCATCGCGGGTAACGTCCTCCTGCTTGATCACGCATTCCGCGGTCGCGGGGACGGGAGCACCGGTGAAGATTCGCGCGCATTCTCCCGGACTAATCGTGCCGACAAAGGGACGTCCGGCTTGTGCTTCGCCGATGACGCGGAGGGTTTGGCCGACTTGAGTGCGGCGGGCGGCGTAGCCGTCCATCGCAGACGCGTCGAAAGGTGGCGAGTCCGCTTCAGCGCGGGCATCCGTGCGCAACAGCCGATCAAGCGCGGCGGAGAGGGGGACGCGAGTTGGGTCGAGTTGGCGTGAGTGCGCCAAGATTGTTTGCCAGGCTTGAGACGTGGAGAACATCGCGGAATAATCTGCTCCAATTGGGAGGCGATGCGAGGTCAGGTATTGGCGCGCGGGCGTTTGGTGGCCGGCTTTTTCTTAGGTGGCGCGACGAAAATAAACGGGGTGTAGAGCGCCGAAAACTTTTTTGGGAAGCGGCCGATGATCTGCACACCGTTATCGAGAGATTCCTGTTCCTGCACGCGCCCGACGCTGTGCAATTTGGCGACGACATCGTAGCGGTCATGCGGAATGAGGAGATCGACCAAGTCCTGATCGTCAACAGCGAGCTCTTCGCAGCGCCGGAGTAATTTGTCGAGACCGGCACCGGTGTGAACACTGATGAAGAGTGCCGCAGGGTGCTTGGCGCGCAGCAAGGCGAGGGTGAATTCGTCGGTGGCGTCGATTTTGTTGAACACCGTAATCATCGGGCGATCAGCGGCGCCGAGTTCGGCGAGGACCGAAAGAGTGGTCGCGTGATGATGATCCACGTTGGGGTTGGACGCGTCGAGCAGGTGAATCAGGAAATTCGCGACGACCACTTCTTCGAGCGTGGCTTTGAACGCTTCGACGAGACGGTGAGGGAGTCTCCGAATAAAACCGACGGTGTCGGTTAAGAGGAGGGTGCGGCCATCGGGCAACACGAGCTGTCGCGTGGTGGGATCGAGGGTCGCGAACAGCTTATCGGCGGCGAGCACTTCTGCGCCGGTGAGTTTGTTGAGGAGCGTGGATTTACCGGAGTTGGTGTAGCCCACGATGGCTGCGCCGGGGGTGGGAGTACGCTGACGTTTGCGGCGTTGGGTGGCGCGCTGCGAGATAACGAGGAGCAGTTCGGCTTTGAGCCGGGTGATGCGATCACGCACGAGGCGGCGATCCTGTTCGAGTTGGGTTTCGCCTTCGCCGCCCATCTTGCCTTTGCCGCGTTGGCGGGAAAGGTGGGACCAAGCGCGCGTGAGGCGGGGCAGGGAATATTCCATGCGCGCCAGAGCCACTTGGAGGACGGCTTCACGGGTTTGGGCTCGGTCGGCGAAGATTTCGAGAATGACTTCCTGACGGTCGATGACGGCGAGACCGGATTCCTTTTCCCAATTGCGCTGCTGAGCCGGGGAAAGTTCTTCGTCGATGACGATGACGTCGGCGCCGTCTTCTTTGGCGAGGGCCATGAGTTCCGCAGCTTTGCCGGTGCCGATTAAGTATTTCGGTTGTTGGCGATCGCGCAGGTTGATCAACGTCGAGTGAGGGGAGATCGCGAGGCCGAGGTTTTCGACGAGCTCTTGCAACTCGACTAGTAACTCTTCGCCTTCACCTGCGGCCATGTCTGGGGTCTGAACGCCAACGAGAAGGGCGCGCGTGGTGGGTTTTTTCGTATCCAGGAAATTCGACATCAGTACAGCTTTATTATCCCTCTGCGGTGCCTAGTCAACCGCGAGCGCGTCGGAATATCCCCTAGCCATACGATCCCTGGTCGGGAGGTAGGCAGCGAGCTTGCTCGCGCTCTTCAGGGCGTGGATTCTTTCCGAGTGTAGGAGCTTGTTTACAAGCGATTCGGGGCCTCGCGCGGCTGGACCACGCCGGGAATCGCTTGCAAGCAAGCTCCTACAATTATGAGGTCAAAATTCGCCAGATTGTCACGGGGGTGGGTCAGGGCGCCCGGGATTGGCGCCACGGCGATTCGGATGCCAGAAATCTCCGTGGGAACGGACTGAACAAAACTTGGAACG
>JANYFP010000474.1 GCA_025362555.1 Verrucomicrobiota bacterium | reverse complement strand
CAAAGCCTGCCGATGCCCCGTGGCGTACTGCAACGCCGTCGGTGGAAACGATGAACTCATCTTTGAAGGCCGCAGCGTGGTCTGCGACGCCAACGGCGAATTCCTCGGCGGCCTCGCCGCCTTCCGCGAGGACCTGCAAGTCATCGAAGTCGGTTTAAAAGGCGAAGCCCTGCCAACGCCAAACACCATCGCAATCCACCCCACGTACACGCAGGAAGACTTAGCCGATGTCTACGACGCCCTCGTGCTCGGCGTCCGCGACTACGCGCAAAAAACCGGATTCAAGAAAGCGCTGCTCGGACTTTCCGGCGGCATCGATTCTGCGCTGACTGCGGTCATCGCCGCCGACGCGCTCGGAGCGAAAAACGTCATCGGCGTCAGTTTGCCGTCGGTGATTTCCAGTCAGCACAGTAAAGACGACGCGCGCATTCTCGCTGAAAATCTTGGCATCAACTATCACACGATCGGTATCGCCGACACTGTGGCCGCTGCGGAGCAAGCGCTCGCGCCGATCTTCGCCGGTCGTCCCCGCGATATCGCCGAAGAAAACATTCAAGCGCGCGCCCGCGGATTGCTGCTCATGGCGATCTCCAACAAATTCGGCGCGCTGCTCCTAACGACGGGCAACAAGAGCGAGCTCGCCGTGGGTTACTGCACCCTTTACGGCGACATGTGCGGCGGCCTCGCGGTCATTAGCGACGTTTTCAAAATGCAGGTCTACGCGCTCTCGCGCTGGATCAATCGCCACCGGGAAATCATTCCCGCCTCGAGCATCGAGAAACCGCCGAGTGCCGAGCTGCGGCCCAACCAGACCGATCAGGACAGCCTGCCGGCGTACGAAACCTTGGACGCCATTCTCAAGGGTTACGTGGAGGAAGGCCTGTCGCGCGCCGACATCGTCGCGCAGGGTTTCGACGCCGCCGTGGTCAACGACATCGTGCGAAAAGTCGATCTCAACGAATACAAACGCAAGCAAGCCGCCCCCGGCCTGAAAATCACCCCCCTCGCCTTCGGCGTGGGCCGGAGAATCCCCATCGTGCAAAAATACGTCAGCTGATTTTTTGGACACCACTAATCCACACTAACGGGCCACTAATGGAGACATGATGAACGTAAATACGGAACTACACCAAGAGGCCGGTTATGATTTGATGGCGGCAGTTTTCGCGGTGCACAATGAAATGGGAGGCGGCTTTTTGGAGGAAGTTTATCACAAAAACCTGGAACTCGAACTCACGGATCGAGGTATTCCTTTTGTCGGGAAACCCTACCTGGCGCTCTTCTACAAAGGGCGTGCGTTGAAGAAACAATATCAAGCAGATCTTATTGTCGCCGGTGAAATTATCGTGGAATTAAAAGCCATAAAAACACTCCTTCCCGAGCACGAAGCGCAACTTATCAATTACCTTCGCGCGACCCGCAAACGTGTCGGCTGTTTGATTAATTTCGGCGCGTTTCCACGTCTTGAGTGGAAGCGTTTTGTCCTCTGAATTAGTGTCTCCTTAGTGTGCATTAGTGGTTAAAAAAATGTCGTCCCCCTCAGAAACCCTCTTCGCCCGCGCGCTTCAGCTCATTCCTGGCGGCGTGAATTCTCCCGTCCGCGCTTTCCGCTCGGTCGGCGGTGCGCCCTTTTTCACGAAGGCCGCACGCGGCGCAACGCTCATCACGGCGGACGACCGTGAGCTCATCGACTTCGTATGCACGTGGGGCCCCGCGATCCATGGCCACAACCATCCGCGCATAAAAGCTGCCATCGCTGCGGCGCTCGAAAACGGCACATCCTTCGGCACGCCGAATCCCTACGAAGTCGAGATGGCCGAATTGATCGTGAAGTTTTTTCCGTCCATCCAAAAGGTCCGCATGTGCAACAGCGGCACGGAAGCGACGATGTCGGCCATCCGCCTCGCGCGCGGCTTTACGAAGCGCGACAAGATCATTAAATTTGCCGGTTGTTACCACGGCCACAGTGACTCGCTACTGATCAAAGCCGGCTCGGGCGCACTCACGCATGGTCACCCCGACAGTGCCGGCATTCCCGCGGCGTTCGCGCAGGAAACGGTTGTTCTCCCGTACAACGATACCGCCGCGATCGATGCCGCCTTCGCAGCCAATCCCGGAAAAATCGCGTGTATCATTCTTGAACCGTACATTGGCAATGTCGGCTTTATCAAACCCGATGCCGGCTATCATCAACATCTGCGCAAGGCCTGCACGGCTCACGGCGCACTGCTGATCTTTGATGAAGTCATGACTGGTTTCCGACTCGCGCGCGGTGGCGTGCAAGAGTTGGAGAAAATCATCCCCGATCTCACCTGCCTCGGCAAAATCATCGGCGGCGGTTTGCCCGTCGGTGCCTTTGGCGGCCGGGCCGATATCATGGATTACCTCGCTCCGCTCGGTCCCGTTTATCAAGCCGGCACGCTCAGCGGCAATCCCCTCGCCATGGCCGCCGGCATCGCATCGCTCAAGTTGATCGACGAGCTGAATCCCTACGCAAAACTCGACACCCTCGGCCGCCAAGTTTGCACCGCCGCCCTCGCTGCGGCCCAATCCAAAGGCCTCCCCCTGCAAGCTCCACAAGTCGGCTCCATGTTCAGTCTCTTTTTCACGCCGACTCCAGTCCGCGACTACGACACGGCACTGACTTCCGATGCGAAACTTTTTGGCCGCTTCTTCCGCGCCTGTCTCGATGGCGGCGTCTATTTGCCGCCGAGTGCCTACGAATCCTGGTTCCTCAGCACGGCTCACGAAGGTGCCGCCATTGACCGCGCTTGCGAAGTCATCAGTTCAGCCATTAAATCCCTCTAAGGTTGAGTCGATTGAACCGTATGATTAACCGCACCAAGCCACCACGATGACCAAACGATTGCTCGCCATTCTCGGTGTCCTCGGTGCCTTGTTGCTTAATCCAGTCCTAGCCCAGCCGGCAAACGCCCCGCTTATCGCGCTCAACGACCTTCAGCCGGGCATGAAGGGCGAAGTCTGGACCGTTTTTAAAGGCAGCAATCCCGAAGCCTTCGGCGTGCAAGTCACCGGCATTCTTCGCAATGCCCTCGGTCCGGGAAAAAGTTTGATCCTCTGCGAACTCACCGACTCTCGCGTGCAACTCATGGGCGCGGTCGCCGGCATGAGCGGCAGCCCGCTTTACATCGACGGCAAACTCGCGGGCGTACTTTCCTACCAGATTCAACGTTTTGAAACCGTGCGCTACGCCGGCTT
>JANYFP010000401.1 GCA_025362555.1 Verrucomicrobiota bacterium | reverse complement strand
CCCCTGACTTCGTGCATATGTGTCTTCCCGCAATTACTCCCGTCTTGGCTGATATCAATGTCAGCTCTGTCGTGCTGCAACTCGCCACGGTCGATTACCTGATCCTGGCCACCTACTTCGCTTTCGTCATCGGCATCGGCTGGATGATCCGGCGCTACATGAAGACGAGTTCGGATTTCTTTGAATCGGGTCGTTCTCTCCCTGCATGGATCTGCGCCTTGGGTTTTATCGGCGCCAATCTCGGTGCGCAGGAAGTCATGGGCATGGCCGCCTCGGGTGCCAAATACGGTATCGCGACGAGCCATTTCTATTGGGTCGGCGCCATTCCTGCGATGGTGTTTGTCGGTATCTTCATGATGCCATTTTATTATGGCTCGAAGGCGCGCTCGGTGCCGGAATACTTGAAACTGCGCTTCGACGAAAAGACCCGGACGTTCAACGCGCTGTCGTTCGCCGTCATGACCGTGTTCTCGTCGGGCATCTCGATGTTCGCGCTCGCCAAGCTGCTGAACGCGATCCTCGGTTGGAATTTTGACGCCTGTATCGTGGTATCCGGTCTGGTGGTTCTCGTCTACATTTACACCGGCGGTCTGACCTCGGCGATTTACAACGAGGTGCTGCAATTTTTCCTCATCGTGCTCGGCTTTCTCCCGCTCGTGCTGCTCGGATTAAAGGACATCGGCGGTTGGGATGGGTTGATGAAAAATCTTGATGGTTACTCGGCGACGAAGGGTATGCCCGGCGCGTGGAGTTCCTCCTGGTCCCACATGGGGAACACGGCCGCCAACCCCATCGGGATCGAATGGTTCGGCTTGGTGGTCGGTCTCGGTTTCGTGATGTCGTTCGGTTATTGGTGCACCGATTTCCTCGTCATTCAGCGCGCGATGGCCGCGAAAGACATGAACTCCGCCCGCCGCACGCCGATCATTGCCGCGATTCCAAAAATGCTTTTCCCCGCTCTGGTAATTCTTCCCGGTATGCTCGCGATCGCGATGTACTACAAAGGTGGCACGGCCAGTATGCCGCTCCCGATCGGGGCTGATGGCAATCCCGATTACAACATGGTCGTTCCGGCCATGCTCTCGAAATATTTCCCCCACGGCATGCTCGGCATTGGTCTCACCGCGCTCATGGCCTCGTTTATGTCCGGCATGGCGGGCAACGTCACGGCGTTCAACACAGTCTGGACCTACGACCTTTATCAACGCTGGTTCAACAAAAACGCCTCTGACGCGCACCTCATCAAGGTGGGTCGGATCACGACGATTGTCGGCCTGCTGATCAGCGCCGTCTGTGCGTATGCCGCCGCGAAATTCAATAACATCATGGACATGCTCCAATTGGTGTTCGGCTTCGTGAATGCGCCGCTATTCGCGACCTTCCTGCTCGGTATGTTTTGGCGCCGTTCGAATGGCCACGGCGCATTCTTCGGTCTCCTCCTTGGTACGCTTTCCGCCGCAATTTTCCAGGGCAACACCATCGCCGTCGGCGAGACGCCAAGTCTCATGAAGGGTGGCTGGCTGGGCGTGCACCAGACATTCGCGAGTTCGATGGCGCAGAATTTCTGGATGGCGATCTTCGCCTTCAGCGGCTGCTTCATCGGCACGCTGGTGATCTCACTCGCGACGAAGCCGAACCGGACGCACGAAGAACTGCGTGGCCTCGTCTATTCGCTCACCGACAAGCCCAAGGAGGCTCCGGGTGCCGCGTGGTATTCCCGTCCCATGCCGCTCGGCCTGATCGTGCTCGGTGGCGCGCTCATTTTGAACATCATCTTCTGGTAACCCCTAACCACTCCTCTCATGCAACTCGATATTCGTCTGCCCATGGGGCTGCTCTTTCTCATTCTCGGCGTCATCCTCGTGGTGTACGGATTCATTTCCGATCCGGCCATCTATGTCGCTCATTCGCTCGGACAGAACGTGAACTTGCTGTGGGGCGCAATCTTTGCGCTCTTCGGTGGCGTCATGCTTTACCTGAGCCGAAAGAAAGCCTGAGTGTCTTCGAACGCCTGCCCCCGGCTGCTCGCGGGGCGGGCGACAAACGTGGCACGGCGAGCCGAGACGACGGACAAGAAAGTCGTTCATGAATTCAGAAATGTGCGCGAACGTGAGTGGTTTAACTCGGGCTCTCAGCGCTCGACGCTAGACTCGCAACGGAGTTTTCCTGACTCAATCGCGGTGCAAAACGGGATTTCCATTGAGCCATTTTTGGAGGACCGCTTTGAGGTTCTTCTCCGTCACCGGCTTGCTGAGATAGTCATTCATGCCTGCGGCGAAACATTGTTCGCGCTCGTTCTGCAAGGCGCTCGCGGTGAATGCGACAATCGGGATTGTGGCATGTCGGCCGCCCATTTCACGAATGCGCTGCGTGGCTTCAAGACCGTCCATGACCGGCATATGCCAGTCCATGAGGATCAGGTCGTAGCTATTCTTAGCGGCGCAATCGATGGCATGAATACCGTTCTGCGCGAGCTCATGGCGGTAGCCCAAATTGCGCAGCATCTTCACGATGACTTTTTGATTCAGCGCATTGTCTTCGGCTACCAGGATGAGAGCGGACGGAGGCTCTGCCGCCAGCGGTTCAATTGAGCCTTGGTCAAGCGGGGTGGGGCGCGTAGATGGCCGGAGCAGGTTGGCCAAGGTTAGGGCCAATTGCGCGGTGCGGAGTGGGCGCGCGACAAACGCATCGTAGCCGGGTTCCGCGAGCTCCGCTCCACTGCCTCCGATGTTGGTCTGCAAATGAAGCATTACTTTCACGGTTCGTCCCGCAGTGGCTTTACGCAGACGTCGGCCGGCGCCCGGGTTGGACCGTTCGTCGATGCCAAAAATTATCAGGAGTGACGTGGCCGCAGTGGCCTTGAGTGCAGCCGGCAAATTTTCGAGCGAGGTGATGGCCGTGGCGGGTAAACCCCATTGTGTGATTTGCTGACGGAGAAATTCACCGTAAGATGCCTGCGGTTCGATGATCACGCAGTGCCAGTTGTTCACCGCCGCGAACTCTGGCGCGCGCGGGCGGAGTTTTGGATCTGCCTGCTCGATGCGAATATGGAATTTGAAAGTGGTGCCGCTTTCCGCCCCGCTGCTGAAATCAATATCGCCGTGCATCAGCAGGCAAAGTTGTTTGCAGATGGCTAGACCAAGTCCGGTCCCGCCATATTTTCGCGTGGTGGAACTGACCGCCTGGGAATACGGTTTGAACATCCGATCGCGGACGTCCTCCGGAATTCCTACGCCGGTGTCGCGCACGGAAAATTCCAGCCTGAGGCCCAAGGGCAAACCGTCGTTAATCAGTTTACCGTAGATTTCGACTTCGCCCTCGCTGGTAAATTTCACCGCATTCGCGGCCAGATTGGCGATGATCTGACGAATGCGGCCGGGATCGCCCCGCAGCCAACTGTCACTCATCGGATCCAACAGGCAGTTGAAGCGCAGGCCTTTTTCGGAAGCACCATAGGCCATGATATCGCTGACTTCGTCGAGAATTGTGCGCAGATCAAAATCAGTCTGCTCGAGTTCGAGCTGCCCGGCTTCGATCTTGGAAAAATCCATGATGTCGTTGACGAGATCAAGTAGCGCATTCGAAGAACTGTGAATCGTGCGGGCGTAGTCGGCCTGCTCGTCGTCCAGTTTCGTGCCTTGAATAAATGAACTCATGCCAATGATGGCATTCAAAGGCGTCCGTAACTCGTGGCTCATCGAGGCGAGGAAAATATTCTTGCTCCGGTCTGCACGCTCGGCCGTGAGGCGCGCCTCATTAATCACGTGACTCTGTTCCTTCAGTTCAATGTACGCGTCCTCCAGCATGTCCGTGCGTACGTTAAACCAAAAGGCGAGACGGGCCAGTTCGTCATGGCCCTGCACCGGCAAACGGCCTTGATGATCTCGTTGGGTGGCCAAGGCGCGCAGATGGTGCGTCAGGGTGGTCAGTGGACGGAGAATAATCTTCTGGAAAAACAGCCACGCAATTACGCAAACGGCCAGCGATACGATGAACAGGAAAACCGCCACGCGCTCGATCACCGTGTCCACCACCGCCTGTGTCTGCCGCACGGGCATGGCGAGTGCGACTTTCCAGTGGGTTGAGGGCATTTCGTAGAGCAGCATTTGGGTCCGCTCGTGCAAAATCACATCGTCGCTCAGATCGATCGGTCGCACTTTCAAATCGGGTTGATCGGGTGCCAGCAGCCCGATCGCAATGCGTCGGGCTTCAGCGTTGGAGATACCGGTGATCTGTTTAGCGAGGGTCTGGACGAGTTCGTCGATGGATTTTCCCTTGGCTTTGATCACGCGGGCATGAGCATCGCGGTCGATCTGATCGAGCAAGGCGGCCACCGGTGAAAATTCCTCGCGCTCGTGCGCCACGCTCATGGCATCGCGTTGTTCCTGGATTTTTTTGCCGTCGGCTTCCACGCGGACGCGACTGGCGAGAGTGGCTTCCGGGAAGCAGATAAAGTTATTGTTGCGATCCACCACGAAGGCATAGCCGCCGGTTTCCCGCGCGAGGTCGCTCATGATTTTGCCGATGCCATTGAGTTTCAAATCAATGGTGGCGACGCCCGAAAA
>JANYFP010000389.1 GCA_025362555.1 Verrucomicrobiota bacterium | reverse complement strand
AACAACATGGCGATCGCCGAGCTGCGCGATCTGAATCGTCACCGCACCGGACACCGCTACACGCCCCTCATTCAGGCGGGATTTTATTTGCCCCCGGAGATCTCGCGCGAACCACATCAGGCGTTGCTTGACGAGCAGGCGGCCTTGACGCGCGAGTTGATGGAGCGCGGCTCGCCGGCTTATGTCTATTCGTTGCTGCTGGGTGCCCAGACTCCTTTTGAGCACAGCACGCACGCGGATAAATTCATCTACGAGGCCGAACTCCGCACCGGCATGGGTGCGCATTTTCGTTACGCGGAGCATTTGAGTGCGGCGCTGCGGGAGTTCATTCGCCAAGTTCCTGCCGCCAAAGATTGGGTGGTCGAAGGGACCGCCGAACCCGAATAGACTTGCCCGAATAGTACTCGCGGCGAACATCGGCGTTGCCTGAAACTGTCTATGTTTTGTCGAGCGAAAATCGGTGTCGCGCTCTTTTTGGCCGGCACTTTAACGGGATGGGCCACCCCGTTAAATTCTGAGGAAATAAATCCCGCGCAATCCCGCGACGGGCTGATCTCGCCAGTGGTGATCAAACCGGCGAAAACCAAATCGTCCATTGGCACGGGCGCGCGATGGCGCGGTTCGAAGCCGCTAAAGATTATTCACCCGCCACAGTCGGCGGTCGTTGGTAAGAAAGTGGAGCGTTCTGCCGGCCTGCAGAACGACCCTAACCCGCTTGCTCAGCCGGCGATCACGCCAGTCAGCACGCCGGCCTCAACGCGTTTCACCTCGGAGAGTGAGGTCGTCAAAAAATGAGCTGCGATTTCAAAGTCCTGCAGTTCAATATGCAGTTCGGCCAGATCTGGAGTGAACATTATCCTGATCACGCTCCAGTGCGCTTGGCGGCGACGATCGAGGAAATTCAATCACATGAGGCTGATATCATCCTGCTGCAAGAAGTGGAGCAGGCGAGACCGGGTGGAATTCAATTGGCGGAACCGCCCAATTACACGGCCATCAAGAGTGCGCTGACCGATTACGATGGCTATTTTTCTTACCCCAAAGCGGATCCGCAGGAGTTGCCTTTCGGCATTGGGCTCGCAATTTTTTCGAAGACCCCGTTGCGCGATCGCATGGAGCTCGAGTTGCCCTCGCCACGGGTCGCGTTCGAGTTTCTTGGCGAGACCCGGATGCCGACGGATCGTCATTTGATCGGTGCCACCACGACGATCAAGGGACGCGACGTGCACTTGCTCAACACGCACCTGCTGGCGTTTTTCATGCTTAATCTCAGCGAGGAACAACAGGGCCAGCGGGAATTAGTCGCCCAGCAGTTGAGCGCCACGCGGGACATGCCTACGCTGCTCATGGGCGATTTTAATGTGAGCAAACACGAACGCCTCGTTAAGCAATTTGGTGACCTCGGGTTTCACACGGTGCAATCGCTCGAACCCACGTGGCGGCGACGGCCCTACGTATTGGATCATATTTTTTATAATGATTTTCTTCGGCCCTCGGATTACTGGGTACTGCCGACTCCGGCCTCGGACCATCACACGCTCTCGGCGGAGTTTGAGTTCACGCGCTGAATGGGGGGCAGGGCTAGTCCGAATGGTTGCCCGCTAAACACGCGGAAGGCGCGAAAATCGAGGAGGGTTAAATGATCCTAGAAAACTCAGATGAGAAACCGCTAATCTTCGCTAATTGACGCTAATCAATAAATTCAAAGGGAACTGAATCCCAAAGCGGTTCACTTGATCGGTGAACAAAGAATTGCGGCACGAAATCCGAGTATTGCGTGCATTAGCGCCGATTAGCGAAAATTAGCGGTTAGCCAACTGCGGAATTTAAGTTGATCTGTCCTTACTTCGCGCGGCGGACGCGTTCCTTTTCCTCTTCGCGCTCTTCTTCCAACCGGGCTTTTTCTCCGGCGATTTGTTTTCGGATCTTATCGGCGTCGTCAAATTTCTGGGCGCTGAGAGCGGTGTCGAGTTGCTGCTTCAGGAAGATTTCGCGTTCCGCTGTCTTGCCTTTGTAGACGCGGTCGATTTCCCCGAGCTGGGCTTTTTTTGCCGCAGTGAGCGGCTGTTCGGCCGGTTCCGATTTGGCGAGGCGTTCCATGGCGAGTTCGTAGGCGCTTTTCATGACGGGAGAGTAATCACGGAAGACACGGAATACACAGAAAAAAGCAGGGGAGGTTTTCTCTCAGAGGTAGGAGCTGATAAGAAATCGAATATCGGGCCACGCGGTTTTTCCGCAAAGCAGAGATTCGTACCAATGTGCGCAGGTAATGTTCTTGGGTCGGGGCCGTTGCCCTCAACGGTCCTAAAGACGCTGAGGACGGTTGAGGGCAACCGTCCCTACCTCAATGCATCAGATTCTTCCGTGTATTCCGTGTGTTCCGTGGGCAATAATTCGATCGATGTTAGTTGGTTCGATTCCCTCCGATTTCTCCGCAAATTTTATTCAATCGAACTTCACGCCGAAGATCACGATGAGCGCGAGCAGCACCACGGGTGGCAAATAACCTCCGTAGCGCCACGACCAGCGGCCGGCCAGACCCGCGAACATGATCGCGAGCATCGCGACGATCGCGGCGGGCACCATCCACGCGTGCACAAAGTGGGCCTCATAGTAGATCCCGGGCAGACGTGTGCCGTGTTGCGCGAGCCAATCCATCGCAATGATCGTCAAGGCCGCTGCCGCGTTGAACAAGGCACTGAGTGAAAGCACGCTCAGCAATCCGGTGAGCAACGAAATGAATCCGGCGATGATTGCGAGTGACGACAACGGGATGACGATTAAATTGGCGAGCAACGAGCCCGGTGAGAACAACCGAAAATAGCCAATCCCGGAGGGCACGCTCGCCAGAAACGCGACCCCGCCGGCTGCGAGTGACCCCAGTAGCCACCGACCACACCAGTCGATTCGCCGATGATACCACCGCCAGAATGGTTTGGGCAGCGCGGAAAAAGGCAGCCAGCGCGCGAGGATTTTTTCCGTGAGCGGCACCCCCATCACCACGAGGGCGGTGACAATTGAAAAAGACATTTGAAAGCCGGTGCTGAATAATTGCATTGGTTCAAGCAGCAGCGTCAGGAGCGCGGCCGCAGCGAGGGCCGCGAGAGCGTTACCGGGCAGGCGAAAGATTTTTGCGCCGAGCATGAACGCAATCATCAGGAACGAGCGTACGGCGGGCGCGTTGATTCCCGTCACTTCCAAATAAAGCCAAAGCATGACGAGGGTGAGCCCGGCGGTGGTTTTGCGCGGAACTTGCAGCAGTTGCAGGACACTCTGCAACGCCACCGCGATTACTCCCACGTGCAATCCACTGATGGAGAAAATATGGAAAGTTCCACTGCGCATGAAGGCGTTTTGTTGATCAGGTGAGAGCACGGCTTTTTCGCCCAGGAGCATGGCGAGGTAGAGCGAGCTCACTGCCGGATGGCGCTCCAAACCGTGCGACAGGATTTTTTCCAAACGGTCTTCGGTCCGGTTGCAAAATTGCTCGAACCGGCCGGGTGGAGTGACTTCGCGGATCAGTCGCCCCCGGGTGATTTTCTGGCGGATGCCGAGGTTGGCGAGGAAGTCGTTAAAACTCGCCTCGGTCGGTTCCCGGGGCAGGGGTTCGATGATGCCGCGGAGCTCATAGCGACCGGAACGTTGCGGCGGCACACTGATTTTTTTCAGGGCGGAAAAATAGATGCGGCGGTTGATCAGGTCGCGATCAGAAGCGGCCGCGCTGACGATTTTTCCCAGACCGGAAACGCTGCGGGCATGCGGCGCGCCGGGATAGAGTTGTTGAATCAGCACGGTGACGGTGATCTCACGGGGCGGTTGGGTTTCCCAGTGGTGCAATTGAGGTTCGCGGTAATGCAGCAGCACAAAACCGCCGAGGCCGCTCGCCACGCAAAGACAGAGCGCCCAGCATGCGCCACTCCAGCGTTTCTGCTCCGGCTCGAGGTTCTCGTCGGGGTTTAATCCAGTCGGAGCTTCTGGCTCTACTGAGGCTCCCGTAGTAGGTTCGCGAAATTCAGTTGTAGGTCGGGGTTTATCCCCGACGTCTTTTTCCAGCGTGTCGGGCGTGAAGCCCGACCTACATTTGAGTAGGACACTCTCGCGGAATATTGCGGGATTCAGTAATTCTGATGTTTCCCCTTCCGATGTAGGCAGCGCGCTTGCGCGCGCTCC